>JABSPG010000041.1 GCA_013214445.1 Ekhidna sp.
CCCCAGGCTCCAGATGGCACTTACTCGAGGCTCTAGGGTGCTTTTGTTATTGAATAGCACGTTCATGTTGTGAACTCCAGCCACAACAATCAAATTCCCGGTAGGTCTGTACTTCCAGTTGACGAAGTTGCGAAACGTGCTTATGTTTTCATCAAAACGTGCCAGCGTAGATCGGCTACTGGATGGGTCATTCAGCAAGGATTGATCATAGTCAAATCCCAAAATAGCATAGTTGGACCCTACCTGAAGCTTGTTTTTGGAATTAACCTTGCTGCTATAGGTGATGGAGGCACGGTAAGCCGAGCTTTTTATTCGTGAATCGTAAAATAGTGAATTGCTTAGTGGCGAATCTCTGATAGGTTGATTGTCCTCATCTACCTCGAACAGATTGGCAATTACTTCATCATCAATACCCTCGTTTGACGCAGACAGTGCAGTGAGGATGCTGCTATGGTCATTGAGGTAATACGTATGTGTGAGTCCTAGATTCAACAGGCTACTCTTCGTTTTATGATCCTGGAGAAGGTCTGATGTGAGAGGGTTATGGCCTGGCACCCCTTCTTCAGACAAATCCACCAGATCAAAGCCACTTAGCCCCCACAACCCGAACAATGATAAATTTCCCATTTTTTTAGTTGGCAGTGTTACCTTGAATGCGGCATCCTGATACCTGGGAATCCCTGTAACGTCCACGATTCCAAGGTCAGCAATTAGAGAGACTGTAGAGTACCGATAGTTTACCAGGAAAGAACCGTCATAGCCCTTCTTGAGAGGCCCTTCCAGTGTAACGTCCGTGCCCATGATTCCCAATCCGAAAATACCCTCAAATTTTTCATTGTTTCCAGATCGTAGGCGTACATCATATACACCAGATAACACATCGCCATATTCGGCAGAGAACGCTCCCGAGTAGAAGTCCGATTTTTCCAGAAGGTTGTTGTTCAGCGCGCTGATCCCTCCGGAACCAATCGCATTTTGGTTTGCGAAATGATTTGGATTAGTTATCTGGACGCCTTCCAACCTCCATTGAATGTATTTCGGTGAATTGCCACGAACGATGATATCGTTGCTACCATCTTGTGTAGCCGCTACTCCTGCGAAATTGGACATGATCCGTGTGGGGTCATTAAAAGGGCCGGCGAATCGGTTAGATTCCTCTGGAGAAATAGACCTCCCACTAACGAGTACCATATCGTTGGCTGGCACACCCTTTTCCATTTCTGTTGTCACGACGATCTCGTCCATACTGGTGATTGATTCCCTCAATTCAAGATTCATAACTGTTTCCTTAGCAGAGTGCACCAACACATTCGGTACTATTTTGCTTTCATAACCAATGTATGATAACCGTAAATTCACCCGGCCTATTGGAACCTTATTGATCCTGAAGTTCCCGTCAATATCTGAGATGGCCCCCAGGGGTGGATCACTTTCTGCCACCAATACCGTGGCACCAATCAAAGGGAGTTTAGTATCTGCGTCAATGATCTTTCCACGTATCACTTGATGTAGCCCTTTGTCTATTGAAACGGCTCTAGGGGTGATGACAATCGTATTATCGACCTTCTTGAAGGTTAAGACACAGTTCGCCAAGCTCTTTTCCAAGATCTCTTCTACTGTACTGTTCTTCAAAGAAAAAGTAGCAGAAGGACATTTATCGATTTCTTCTTGATTGTACACAAACTGGAAGTCGGATAGCTGCTTGAGTCGGGAGATGATGGATGCGACCGGTTCATCTTTGGCTTGAAAGTCGGGTAATTGTCCCACGCATGTCAAGCTCATCGCCAAACAGATGATTGTTAATGCAAAAACACTGATGTTTAGGTTTTTCATAGCTTCACTATGAGTGGAGATCAGCGAATGATTATTGTTTTTTCTTTTAGTTCAAATTTAACATTAGTAGTGAGTGCTAACATCTCCAGGACTGCAGAAATTGGTTGGTTTTGTTTCAGACGAGCAGTGAAATGGTAATTGCGGGCTTGTTCGTTTTTGAATTCAAAATCGAAGTTGTACCAGCGGGCAAGTCTCCTCATCACAGATTCTAGGTCTTCATTTTCAAACTCCGTTATACCACGCACCCAGGCCGTGTGGAGATCAGTATCTACTTCTTCTACAGTCAGGCTTAAACGCTCTTTTGAGAAAACTCCTTGTTCTCCGGGTACGAGCAATTGCTGGTCTGACCCGGAATGCAGTTTTATACTTCCCTCTATCAATGTTGTGAAGGCGTTGCGTTCGTTTTGATAATCGGAAACATTGAATGAAGTTCCCAACACTTGAATATCTACGCTTTCTGCATTCACGATGAACGGCTTACTGCCATGAGCTACCTCGAAATAAGCCTCTCCCTCTAGGTAAACCTCTCTCGTAGTGCCTGTAAATGCTACTGGGAAGCGAAGTTTGGAATCAGCGTTTAGAGTTACTTTGGAACCATCGGCCAATGCTACCTGATAGCGACCTCCGCGTGGAATGATTAGTTCATTGAAGACGAGCGGAGAGGTAGGCTCATTTATTTCCTTAACCGAAACCGAATCTTTCTCTTTCATAGCGTAAGCGAGTGATTCACCCTTGTTTGAAATTTGTGATAATCCCTGAGAAATCGTTTTTGGCGCTGTTTTACTGGTTAGGTCAATGAGCTCTCCATCAAACAGAACCAGGGTTGCTTTCTGAACGCCTGGCTCGATGATTTCATCAATATTGGCCAATGAATCAGCGGGCTGGTCATTGAAGTAGTAGTACAAAGTACCGATCCCAATGATGGGCAACAACAAGGAAGCAGCGTAACGCAACCACTTTCTGGTATCCATTTTCACCACTTTGGTCGAAAATAGTTCTTCTTCGAGCTTACTCCGAACAGCTTCCTTATCGAAGCGTTCATAAATATCCAGTTTGCTAAGAAGATGATCATTGGCTTGCACCCGTTCGAAGAATGCTAAGTGATCAGGATCTTCGTCTATCCAACGTTGCAGTTCATCTGCTCCATCCGACGATATTTCTCCCTTGATCTTTTGGGCAATGAGTTGAGCGATTTGAAAATTACGATCCATGATTTCCCAGATATTCCGATGCTAAAACAACCAGAGTTGGAAAGTAGGTGAAATACATCGGAGTTTTTTTTCAGTTGAAGAAACAAAAAGTTTAACATCGTTTTCGAGAGCTTGTCTTTGAGCTTGCTGTAGGCTATTTTTTTTTGGGTCTTTACTGTGTTTTCCGATATGCCCAATGTTTCAGCTATCTCTTTATTCTTTAATCCTTTGAGTGCTAACAGCATAATCTTTTTAGCCGACTGGGGCAGCTTTTCTATTTCCTGATACAATAAATTGAAGGTGTCCTCTTCAATCACTTGCTGATTGAACAACTCTGTAGACTCCAGTTCGTAGATGAGCTGCTCCTCGTGCTTTTGTCTGACAGATAGATGTTTGAGGTGATTCAGACATTTGTTTTTTACCGAGGTGTACAGAAAGGACTTAACGGCTTTTTCATTTTCAAAATTTCCCCGCTGATCCCAAAAGCTAATGAACACGGACTGCACCAGATCCTGGATTGTTTCAGCATCCGCAATAAACCGGTACCCGAAAGCACAGAGCGGATGGAAAAAGGTATCAAAATGAGTTTCAAAAGTGGCCCGGTTCATCAGGACTTCAAAGTACCCAAATAAATCGAAATAGGAAAGGTGCTTTCTGAGAGGGTTTGTAAGCGGCGAGCAACTTTAGAAAAGTATATGACATATACTCGAAGTTGATTAAACGATACCTGGGTATAAGCGAGACTTTGGAAATCTCAGAATACCAAATTATGAGGAAATAGCTTATAGAAGGCCAAAGGATAAGGTTTCAAGAGCAATGATGAGCGTTTTATTGAATTTTTTAAAAAAAGTAAAATCCGCTTCACCCACTTTTTACATCTGGTTGCTTTAGCATCAAATTAGGTAAGGTAGACCTTTCCTTTAATAACAATTCAAAAATCACTATTATGAAAAATCTAATGACAATTCTATTAATCTCTTGCACACTAAGTGCTTTTGCTCAAAAAGACTCACGGACTAGTGGCGAAACCAAAGTAGACTATAAGTGGAGGGTAAGTATGCCTTATCTTATTCCTGAAGAGCTTATCCTTGGTTGGGACAAACGAACAAGTACTCAAATGGTAGAGTTACATGTGAAACGTAACCTAGATAATAAGAACATTATTGGGGTCAAGTTTGCCTCTTGGCGATTATTTCAACCCATGGGCATCACTTGGTGGGATGGTGTTGTGGATAAGATTGAATCCGGAACTGAATTCTACGATGGACACATAAGAGAAACAGGAATTGGTGTTACTTACCAACGCATGCTTTGGAAGGGACTTTTTGCAGCTATTGAAGTGCTGCCTCAACTTCAAACCTATACCGATCTAGACGGCAATAAAATCAAAAATGGATTCAAACTGTATAACTCCTATCATCTGGGCTATCATTTCGACTTTGGCAAGAAAAAGCATTTTTTCATCGAACCTCAAGTTCATGTGAACCAATGGTTTTTTGACAACAACTCTCCGGAAGGTTTTAGGGAGTTTGACGATAAGTATGGAAACGTTTTCTATTTCGAGCCAAATATCTACTTAGGGTGGAAATTCTAAGCTACCGTTTGATAAGGCAGGATTCAGAGTTATGGCTTGTGGGTCTAATAATAACGAAACAACAATAACATTTCCTTTTGAAGGGAATACTCTTTACTCGGATACACGCCATTAATTGTGTAGCGTATCAAAATATTAACAATACAAAAACTAAAATTAAAAACTAATGACTATGAAAAATATATTGATCATGACCGCTTTAATGATTACTGTACTACTTCTTAATTCTTGTGGAGTCAATCATGCTTTAATCACAAATCAAAATCAAAATTCAACTCAGGTGCACCTCGCAGATAATAATTTTGAAGTAGTGCAAAAAGTAACGGGGAGTGCAGAAGTAAATTATGTTCTTTTTGTTGGAGGTATTAACAAAAGACAGCTTTATGAAAATGCGTATGCAGATATGGTAAAGAAGGCTGACCTCATGTCTGATTCAAAGGCACTTATTAATATTATTTCTGAAGATCACTCTGGGGGTGTGCCTCCGTTTTATGTCAAACGAACAATTACAGTTAGTGCTCACGTAATAAAATTTAAAGATTGAAGGCACTAGTGGCAATTTTATTGCGCTTAAAATGGGTTATCATCCAACTTGGTTTGTGCTGTTCGAAAATTAAGCATGCACTTTACAAATAGGGTATAAATTTTAGCAGAACGGCTTTTTGCTTCGGCCTAACCATCAAAAGAGGCGCATAAAACGAAAAGACTTAAATCGATGAATCATAACAAACTACAGAAAATAGGTGGCATATCTGCCATTCTTGAAGGACTTATTTACATATTCACCTTTGTTATATACGGAGGAGTACTGGCTTTCCCAAAGGCAGATGCCAGCTCAATTGAAAAGTTGAATTTTCTATCGAATAACTTCATAACCTTATCAGCCATTAATCTGGTGAGCTATGTGATGTTTGGTATTCTATTAGCCGTTTTAGTTTTGGCTATTCATCAGAGGCTTAAAAATGATGCACCCATTCTCACTAGTTTGGCTTCTTTATTTGGAGTCATTTGGGTAGGTCTCGTTATTTCTAGCGGAATGATTGCCAACATAGGTTTAAAAACTGTTGTAGACCTGGGTACTAATTCGCCAGAAGATGCTATGCTCATTTGGCGTAGTGTCGGTATCGTTTCTGAAGGTCTTGGAGGTGGAAATGAAATAGTTGGTGGAATTTGGGTTTTATTACTCAGTATAGTGGCATTCAAAAGTAAATCCTTTTCAAAACCATTGAATATCCTTGGATTGGTGGTAGGAATAGCAGGCGTAGTAACGATTTTTCCTCTTGAAATTTTCACTGAAATTTTCGGATTAAGTCAAATAATATGGTTTATGTGGATGGGTGTAGCGATGATGCGCAAAACATTTTAAGATGCCAGCCAAATAAATATCCAGGGCAGGACAGTAATAGTGCTAGTAGGAATTTATTTGTAGCCTTTAGAAGAATATGCTCAAAAGACGCTATCTACAGGGGTCTGGAATCAGGACATCCCACAATCGGTTTAAGTTCTTCCTCAAAACAGATAAATACAAGGTAGGATGAATCCTGCCTTTTTTGTTGGCTGAAAAGATGTCTAAATTTAGCAAGACCTATAGCTGAGTTGATTTTGACCAACCAAAAATCCATAGCGGTTCTTCCTTTTGATAACCTAAGTTCAGATCCAGAAAATGAATATTTTTCTGATGGGATGACGGAAGAGATCATTAATGCCTTGAGTCGTATTGATGGACTAAAAGTTACCGCTAGAACTTCTTCCTTTGTTTTTAAATCCAATAAACAGGACATAAGGAAAATCGGAAAAGACCTGGGTGTTGCCATGGTCATGGAAGGGAGCGTAAGAAAATCCAATGACCGTGTTCGAATTACTGCTCAATTAATACGTTCTGAGGATGGCTTTCATATTTGGTCTGAGAATTTTGATCGTAAGCTCAACGACATCTTTGAGTTGCAAGATGAGATCAGCTTAATTATCGCTGATAAAGTGAGAGAACATAGCGGCCACTTTGAAATCAACGATCACCTGGTGGAAGCCCCCACTGACAACATAACTGCTTATCAACTGTATCTAAAGGGTCGTTACTACTTCAATAAATGGACGTTACCTACTTTCAAGAAAGCTGCGGCGTGCTACAAAAAAAGCATTGAGGAAGATCCAAGCTTTGTCCTTCCCTATTTTGGAGCTGGATTTAGCTATAGCTGTCTTGGATCTTGGGGTGGCATGGATCAGAAACCGGCTTACGAGCTTGTAAGATCTTATTATGATCAAGGAAAAAAGCTTGATGGTTCTACCTTTTTTGGGCTTATGTGTGAGTCGCAGTATTTGTTTTGGGCTTGTTGGGAGTACAAGAAGGCGTATGAAATTGTTACCCAAGCTCATAAGCTAAATCCGAATGACTCTGAGCTCAATGAATACCTTGCCGAAATTCACACCACATTAGGGGATTTTGATGCTGCCTGGGAATATATTGAGCTAAGCACCAAGCTAAATCCCCTCTCCCCTAATCATTGTTATACTGAAGCTAACTACCACTACTTAAAGGGTGATTTTGAAACGGCCCTTGAATCGATAGAAAAGGGGTTGTTAATTGTTCCTGAGTTCATCATCCTGGTAGAGTTAAAGCTTGCTTGCTTCATTCATCTTGGCCGGGAAGAAAGCCTGCTTAAGACTGTCGATTTGAATAAGGGCATGTTGCAATACCCTGATTTGTATCATTATGTATATAATCTATTCCATAAAAAAAGTGAAGTCAATCAAGATGAAGTGCTGTCCCTTTATGAAGAAATGCAGAGTGCAGAAATTACTCCTCTGGTGGGCTGGGATCTAATCCTTCTCCTTTCTGCAGGGATGATTGATGCATCTATGAAGTATCTGGAGGTAAAAGTTGAAGAGAGAAGATCACAGTACATCAACTTTAAGCATGATCCTTTTTATGCTCCGCTAAGGCCTCTTTCTGAATTTACAACGCTTGCTAAACAAAGATTTCCTGATACTACATTGACCGCTTTTTCTTCCAAAAAGGAGTGCAATTCTGATGTCCTTAGCGAAACTGAAGCATCCACTTATCAAAGACTACTTCTCGACCAAATGGAACAGGAGCGTTATCACCTGAACTCTGAGCTCAGCCTTAAGGAGTTAGCTGATAAAATTCAACTTCATCCAAACAAACTCTCCTGGTTGTTGAATGAAAGGCTTCATAAAAACTATTATGATTTCATCAATAGTTATCGATTAAAAGAATTTCAAGAGAGAGCACTTGACAAAGAAAACGCTCATCTAAGCATTCTAGGACTAGCCTATGAAAGCGGATTTAGCTCGAAATCGGTATTCAATGATTATTTCAAAAAGACTACTGGCTCAACTCCAAAAAACTGGATAAAGCAAAATAAGTAGTCATATTTCCCTCTAATCATCCTAAAAAAGTCCGGCTGCTCATTTAAAAGTCCGACTAACCTTAGCCGGACGAAGCACATGTGTGATAGCGCAAAATTTGAATCAAAATTTAAACGTTATTATCATGAAAAATCTAAATGTTAAGCATGCAGCCATTAGTTCAGCTGTAGTTTATGTTCTCGCAATTCTTGCTTTTGTCGGATCATTCCTAGTGCCGATATTAGATGATCCAACCCTTCAAGCCAATATGGCTTTGATGATTGCAATGGTTCCATCAGCCTATTTAGGTGCTCACCTCTATTATAGAAGAGGACACACTACAGGTGGGTATACCCTAGGTTTTGTGATGTTTCTGGGAGCGATAATCCTTGATGCGATCATCACAGTTCCTGTTTTCGTCATTCCCAATGGTGGAAATCATTTGTCATTCTTTGGAGATCCCGGTTTTTGGCTAATAGGCTTTGAGTATATAACTGTAGTTACTGCCTATTGGCATTTCAAAGTCATACGCGCAGCAAAAGCCAACCAAGCCTAATCATAATCCTGCTGTCAGCATGATTGAAGTATTCAAAACCGATATCCATGAAGCTTCAGAAGCTTCATGGATTGATCTGCTGCTAAGGTCTAGCTATAAACTTAAGCACATATCATTTGACCTTGAGGATTGCGACCGAATTCTTAGAGTAGAATCAGACAAAATAGATGCTGATCAAATCGTAGAGAAGCTGACTGGCTTGGGGATTCAATGTTCCATTTTACCTGACTAGAAGATGAGAAAATACTTAATAAAATCAAAGATTCAGCCTGATTTATGGGAAACGATTAATAATGAATACCAACTCATGAATGACATTGGTAGTGGGATTATTGAAGCTGAAGGAGGCATAGTAATTAGCAACTACATCGCATCGATGGAAAGCCATACTTATATCACTATTGAGCTACCCGGGCAGCCATTTAGGCTTCTATACAGACTCCTATCACTGGGTATTTATGCTGATGTCAAGATTGTTGAATTAATAAGCATGGCTGAGTTCAGCCTGATTGCAGAAAACTTAAAAACCAAAAAAAATACTGAAAATGAAAAAGTTAGTAATAGTTACACATCCGTTTATTGAAGAGTCGATTATTAATAAAACGTGGATCGACGAACTAGGAGAACATCCAACAGTTTTTGAGATTCATTCACTGTATAAAAAGTATCCAACACTTGAATTTGATATTGAAGCAGAGCAGTCACTTTTATCAGATTTTGATGACATTATTTTTCAATTTCCAATTCATTGGTTTAGCACACCATTTGCTCTGAAAAAATACATTGATGAAGTCTTTTCATTTGGCTGGGCCTTTGGTCCGGGTGGGGGTAAGCTAGCAGGCAAACAAATTGGATTTGCCGTTTCTACAGGAGGCGACAAGGAGTCCTATGATAGCGGCATTCCCCTACCAGATTTGCTCAATGACTTCAAGCTTTCCTTTGAGTTCTGTGGATGTAAAGTAGGCAAACTGCATGCCTTCTATGGCGCTATGAATGAACCGACGGACCAGGTCATCCTGGAAAATGCAAAAGCTTATGTAGATGCATTTCTACCTATCACAACGGAAGCAAACGCTTAAAATCATTGATACAAGTAACTAGGCTGCTCTAACAAAGAGCAGCCTTAACCTCCTGTCTGCCATGAAAACACATTTAAACTACTTAATTACCTTACTTACCTGCTGTTCCATCACAGGTATTCTTGCCCAAGAACTCAGATTGAGCTTCTCGTCAGGTCTTCCCATAGCAGGAGAGCATAATGCTACATATGATGGAGTCCATAGTTTGGGATTCAATTATCGGAGACCTATGAACGAGCTGTGGGTCATGCTTCTAGATGCAGCCTACACACATGCGCCATACAATTCCAACTTCAGACTGGCTGGAGGCCAGCTACTCAGTGGAGTTCGATATCTACCAAGAGCTAAAAAGATGGCTTTTTATTTCTTGCTAGGAATTGAATATTCCAAAGAGAACTATGCATTTAAATTCATGCAACATGAAGTGCACGGGTCATTTGAAAACAGCAACCTTCTTCTAAAAGGGGGGACAGACTTTCCACTATTTAAAGACCCCAGAATTCATCCATTTGTCGAGATCATACCTGGAAAACGGACCATGATCGGTTTCTCATTATCTCATTCACTACCAAAAAAACAAAGCAATGAATAGATTATCAATCATCTCATTGACGACTATCCTCTTCCAAGGGTGTCAAGAAGTAAACCTAGATTCATTGGGCGAATTTGATATTGGTCCACTTCCACAGGAAGTACCCGCGCCGCAGGAAAATCCAATTAATGAAGCGAAAATTGAGTTGGGAAGATTGCTTTTTTTCGATCCAATACTCTCGGCAAATAACAAGGTTTCCTGTGCTTCTTGCCATTCACCAAGTAAAGGTTTCTCAGATGGTTTGGATCGATCAGATGGTTTCTCAAAGGGGATCAAGACACCTCGAAATGCACCTACGATCTTGAATGCGGCATTCAATGGAATAAACCTCTTAGGCGAAATGGATCCATCAAATAGTCCAATGTTCTACGATAATCGTGCAAATTCACTTGAAGAACAATGCATGGGTCCGCTACTTAGTTCAAAAGAAATGAAAGGACCGGAATGGACAGAAGAGGAGTACATTCCATTTTTAGAGCAAAAAGTAGCTGCTATTAGAGAGTATCGCCAGCTGTTCTATGGCGCATTTGAGGATTCTACGGTTTCAATTTTAAAAATCACCCAAGCGATTGCTACCTATGAAAGAACCTTAATTACACCTAATTCACCGTTTGATCAATTCGTAAAAGGTGACCAGCATGCAATGACTGATCAGCAAATCAGGGGGTTAGAAGCATTCATCTCAGCGGGTTGCAATAGGTGCCACTCTGGACCTATGTTCAGTGACTATAAGCTTCACATATTAGGGGTTGACGAACACCCAGACCTTGCAAACTTCGATAAAGGAGATGGAAACTATGCCTTCAGGACGACTACATTAAGAAACCTCTCCTATACTGCACCATATATGCATAATGGACAACTAAAAACACTAGAGGATGTGCTGCGGTTTTATGAGCGAAAAAGAAGTGAACACAAAGATGTTTCCAGCAGCGACCTGGCAGGAAAGTTCAAAGATCTAAAAATGAGCCCCTTTAATTTGTCCAGGAAAGATGAGATCATCGCATTCTTAAAAGCTTTGGATGATCCGAATTTTGATCAAACTGTTCCTGATAGTGTGCCTAGCGGCTTGCCTCTGAGGTAAAAAAAGGTGTAGGTTCGGGAAGATACTTTTTCCCATCCTTAATTTCAGAGGTAGGCTTTTGGGCTGCCTTGTTTATTTTATATGGAAGATTATAATAATTTTAAAATCAGTGAATGCATAGTATTTGACCAACCAGAAATCCATAGCGGTACTGCCACTTGAGAATCTTAGTTCAGACCCAGAGAATGAATACTTCTCTGATGGGATGACAGAGGAGATCATCAATGCGCTTAGCAAAATCGAAGGGCTGAAGGTGACGGCACGGACCTCTTCATTTGTATTCAAGGAAGTGAAGAAGGACGTGAGGCATATTGGTAATGAGTTAGGAGTTTCGCTTGTACTGGAAGGAAGTGTCAGAAAAGCAGGCAACAATGTTCGGATTACCATACAGCTCATCCGAACGGATAATGGTTTCCATATCTGGTCTGAGAATTTCGATCGTAAACTTGAAGGCATTTTCTCTCTGCAGGATGAGATTAGTTTACTGGTAGCAGACAGAATCAGAGAAAACTTTGGTCATCTGGAAATAAAAGATCATCTAATACAAGAGGAAACGCGCAATGTAGAGGCTTATGAAGATTACTTGCGGGGAAAGTTTCATCAGCTAAAGTGGGATAATCCAGGTTTTGCACAAGCTGTCAATTATTACGAAAAAAGTATTGCTGGCGATCCTACCTACCCTATCCCTTATCTAGCAGCAAGCCAAGCCTTGATCTATCTAACATCCTGGAACTTTATTTCTAGAGAAGAAGGCCAACAGAAGGCAATAACCTACCTCAATAAAGTAAGTAGTGCACATTCACACCTTCAGGAATACCAGTTTTCCCATCTCACCCGTTCACTTTGGTTGGACTGGGATTGGCAAGCTGCCTACGATCATGGAAGTGGACTTCTAAAACAGCATCCATCGTTTACGGAGGGGTTAGAAGCAATGGCTGAACTGTTTTATGCGGTAGGACTTTTTGATCAAGGTCATGACTGCATTGAAAAAGCATTGGCTCGCAATCCATTGTCTCCTAATCACCATTACACAAAGGGTATGTTGTATTACCTATCAAATGACCTGGAACGTTCCATTCAATCATTTGATCGTAGTATCGAATTGGACACCCACTGGGTATTGGCAATCCAGCTAAAAGCTTGCAGTCTGATTCTTTTGGGCAAAGAAGAAGCGCTGCATCGCTTGCTATCAAAAATGGAAAACACATGGGAAGTAGAAAACTTTCAATTGCTTTATGACCTCATGCACAAAGGTGCTACGACCAGCATAATACCCAATCCAACTAATGAAAAAGGATATTTAACATGGCAGGTATACCTTCAGGTTTATTCTGGTGATCATGAAAATGCCATCGAAAAATTGAGGTGGGGTGTTGAAAATCACATTGGTCAGTACATTGGATTTGCTCATGACCCCATGTTAGCTCCCTTAAGGGAAGATGTCAGATTCAAGAAGCTTGTCAAAGAAACGGTTGGAGATATCGATTTTCGATCTAACCCAGCAATAGATAAAAAGGTAGAATCTACTATTAGTCAAGAGGAAATCAATCACTATTCCCAGGAATTAAAAACAAAAATGGAAGTAGATAAAATCTTTTTTGACACTTCATTAACACTAAGAGGAATGGCTGAAACCATCGATCTTCATCCGAACAAACTGTCATGGTTACTAAACGAGAAGATTGGGAAAAACTTCAATGATTTCATCAACAGCTATCGACTAAAAGCCTTTCAAGAAAAGGCTTTAGATCCACAAAATGGTCATCTTACACTTCTCGGTCTGGCTTATGAAAGTGGTTTTACCTCCAAGTCTGTCTTCAACGATTTTTTCAAGAAAAACACCGGATTGACTCCAAAAGCCTGGGTGAAGCAAGCAAAAACGTCCTGAATTTCATAATAACTCGGTAGTTCGTCCAACATTTCCTTTCAGGACGATTCAGCTAATACTCCGATTAAAATTTGGACTCAATTAAAATTTAATACAATGAAAAAATTGAGTAACAAATCAGTCGTTGAAGGATACTTCGACGCATTTGGCAAAGGTGACATGGATAAGGTACTAGAACTGTTTCATCCTAAATGCCATATTGTAAGTGTCAAAGAAGGAGATAGAAACGTCGGTCAACTTCACGGGTCTTACCACACACGCTCAGAAGCGGAAGACTTTCTTGCCAACATTGCGAATCTTTTTGAAACCAGAAGTTTTGAGGTTGAATCCATTATGGATGGTGAGGACAATGTCGTTTACGCACACGGTTCGTTTACCCATCTGGTAAAAGCCACAGGCAGACTTTTCTACAGCACATGGGTGCAACGGTGCATCATAGAGGATGGCATGATCAAGGAGTATCGCTTTTATGAGGACTCTGCGGCTTATGAAAAAGCGGCGGCATAACTCTACCCCTATGAGCTATGCAACTTTACTCCTCCTATCCTTTATGGTAGGAATTATGGTTGTGGTTCAAGGTGGGCTTAACTCAAGATTGGGTATCCATCTTGAAAGTCCACTACTGGCCACTTCTGCTGCACTTACTATGAGTGCAATATTCACTATTGTGGCAGTATTGGTTACCGTAAGGCAATTGCCTTCGGTAACCAATA
>JABSPG010000410.1:0-1662 GCA_013214445.1 Ekhidna sp.
TAAGACAAGTAACTCTCCATATGCAGCAGTTTCATCAAAAGAGCCTACATGCGCATATTCTCCCATGCTAGACTTCCAGTCGCTCAGCTTGTTTTCATCTCTCGTGCCAAGCATTACAGCATATCCGTTTTTCACAAAACCTTCTCCTAAGGTCTGGGCAACAATTCCCGAACCAATAATTCCAATTTTATTCATAGTGATATATTTAATTGTTTGTACATACAAATTGAATACTAAAATTTTTATTCAAGTTTTTGACTAGCCGTATAAATATCAGTGGTAAGCTGTTCAGCCGCTTCTTTTCCCAGAACGGTTGTATATCGTTTATAAAGCCCTTGCCATATTTCTTTTAACCTTGCCTGCAATTCAAGTCCCGCATCTGTTGAATACACCTCCGTTGAACGGCCCATGGATTCCCGTTTCAGATACCCTCTATATTCCATCTTCTCCACTAATCGAGTGACGGTAGAAGGAGTCAATTGCATTTGTTCGCTAATTTCTGTAGGCTGTATCCCTTGCTTTTCATTCACCGTCATTAGCAGAAAGGCATGCGAAGAACTTAACCCAATGGCCCCAAATTCCTCATCTGAAATTTTGGTCATAATTCTCGAAAGTGCATTCGCAGAGTGATACAAGCAGTTACAGTATTTCGATTTTGTGTTTTTCACGTAACAATGTTAATGAAGTTGCTTGTACATACAAATCTTGAATTCAATAATGTCTTTAAAATGACAATAGACCATACTACCACTGAATACGTAACATTCCTTTTTGCAGTGCATAATGAGTAAGTTCTTCGTAATAGTGCACATCCATTCACCACTTACTGCCATCCATGTTCTATTTAGTAATTAGGGGTGTGTTACGTTGAACTCGTATTACTTCCAGGATTAAAGAAGATTACTTTAAACTTCAGCCCACCCGTAATTGCGAACATTTGACGTTTGAAAATTCATTACCTATTTTTATATTGTACATTAATACTTTTTATACAAGTGTAAATTGAAAAGCCAAATCCAAACCACCAACCAGGAAATTGCTCGTGAAGATTCAAAGCTTCTGTCGCTAGTTGCTAGTCAGACAGAAAATCTGGTAATCATCACAAACAAAGAAGGAAAAGTCGAATGGGTAAACGACTACTTTACCAAAATAACCGAGTACACCCTGCAGGACATGCTAGGCAAGAAACCCGGGGATGTATTGCAAGGGAAGGATACAAACCCTGAGGATATTGCAGCTATCGGTGCAAAGATCAGAAAGAAAGAACCCTTTACGCACGAAATTTACAACTACTCAAAGAGTGGCACAGGTTACTGGCTGGAGATATCCATCAGTCCGATTTTGGATGAACATGGTGAGCCTAAGCAATTCATCGCAATAGAAAAGGATATAACGAGTAGAAAAAAGGCGGAGGAGCTACTACTTAGAAGAGAAGCGCAATACCGCCAGTTGGTTGAAAATTCAAATGACATTATCTACACACTGTCACCTGATGGCACCTTTACTTTTGTATCTCAGGCATGGGAACGGCTCCTCGGGCATGAAACTAAGGAAATAGTAGGAACTTCCTTTTCTGAATTTGTGCACCCAGACGATCTGGAAAAGTGTTTCGCTTTTCTAAACACCGTTCTCGAGACTGGTGAACGAATGAACCACATTGAA
>JABSPG010000410.1:1672-4206 GCA_013214445.1 Ekhidna sp.
GGGTCAGAGATAAGGAGAACAAGTGGAAATGGCATACCTCTTCGGCTAGTCCAAAGACAGATGGCTCAGGGGATATTATTGGATTTGATGGATTGGCAAGAGACATTACTGCAAAGAAGAAGGCTAAACAACAGATAAAGGCAGCAGTCCAAAAAGCCGCAAGAAATGAAAGGAAATACCATAATCTAATCAACAACGTGGAGATAGGCATTGTGGAGCACCATGCTGATACCTCCATCATTTCCTGCAATGCCCGATCCAGGGAACTACTCGGGTTGACTGAGGAGCAAATGCGAGGAAAAGTAGCGATTGATCCCTACTGGAAATTCATCTATCAGGATGGAAGCACAATTCCCGTCGAAGATTACCCGGTCATGCGAGTGATACAGCATGGAGAGGCTCAAAAGAATCAGGTGCTGGGGGTTTTACAGCCCGAAAAGGAAGTGACTTGGTTGCTCGTAAACGGTTTTCCAAGTTTTACAGATGATAATCAAGTCGAAACGATAACGATTAGTTTCATAGATATCACTGATCGCATCGCGGCAGAAG
Source organism: Ekhidna sp. (assembly GCA_013214445.1). Classification (GTDB taxonomy): domain Bacteria; phylum Bacteroidota; class Bacteroidia; order Cytophagales; family Cyclobacteriaceae; genus Ekhidna. The sequence goes on from JABSPG010000410.1 coordinate 2,222, forward strand.
CTGCCATGATAAAAGCCAAGGAAAAAGCTGAGCGAAATGAGAACCGTCTAAAGATCGCCTCTCAATCTGCTCAGTTGGGTATTTATGACTGGGACATTGTGAGCAATAATCTGATTTGGGATGATCGGATGTATGAAATCTATGGAAGTAGCGCTAAAGAAGCTACAACTATTCCCGAATTATGGGACAATCGGATGCATCCGGAAGACAAAGAACGGGTTAATAGAGACGTCCAGTACGCATTAGAAGGCACAAAGGACTTTGATACAACATTTCGATTGTGCCTGCCTGATGATGAGATCATCCATATCCGAGCCAATGGAATGATTCTTAGGGATGATGAAGGTAATCCATTAAGAATGATTGGAAGCAATAGAGACATTACGTTCCCGGTACTGCGAGCGGAAGAGCTTCGTGAGGCACGAGATAAGGCGGAGAAACGAGAATTTGAGTTACGCGAATCTCAGAAAATTGCCAAGGTTGGAAGCTGGTACCTGAATACCTTAACTGATGAAGTTTATTGGAGTAAGGAGTTGTATAAGATGTATGACTTTGATCCAGATCTACCGGTTCCTCCATATACTGAGCACATGAAATTGTTCACACCCGAGAGTTGGGATCTACTTTCCACTGAGCTGGAAAAAACACGGTTGGAAGGCATTCCATATGAGCTGGAATTGGAAACCGTTAGAAAAGACCAGGGCAATGGTTGGATGTGGGTAAGGGGAGAAGCCGTATTTGGAAAGAACATGCAGATCATCGGTCTGCGAGGAGTTGCTCAGGATATAAGTGATAAAAAGCGAAGCTTTTTACAGTTGGAGCGGCTTTCATTAGTGGCAAGTAATGTGCAGCAGTCGGTAATTATCACAGATGCAGACAAAAAAGTCACTTGGGTAAATGAAGCTTTTTTTGATTTGACGGGCTACAACTATGAAGAGGTTGAAGGAGAAACACTGGGACAGTTTTTACAGGGCGCTGAAACAGATGCTAGGGATATCGAGACACTTAACCGTTTGATTGAGGCGCAAGAGCCATTTACTCATAAAATACTGAACTATCGAAAAGATGGGAGTAGCTTTTGGAACGAGTTGAGCATCACTCCGCTATTTGATTCAAATGAGGAACTGGAAGGCTACATCGCACTCCAAAAAGACATTACAGAAAAGGTAGAGTACGAAACTGCTATTTTGCAGCAGAAAGAAAGAATCTCCAATATTGCCAATAGTGTACCGGGAGCGCTCCTCTTGTATGAACGAACCCCTGAAGGAGTGGACAATTGTTTACTTATAAGCGATCAGGTTGAGGAAATCTTTGAGATAAGCTCTAGTGAAGCAATGGATAACATTTCCCTTCTGTGGGGCTGTTTTTTTGAAGAAGACGTACCAATAGTAGCTAAAGCGGTGGCTGACTCTGCAGAAACCATGACACTCTACACAAGTGTAGGTCGAATACGAACGAAATCTGGCAAGGTCAAATACGTGAAGGGGACAGGTTTCCCTAAAAGACAACCAAACGGCAACATTTGGTGGGATACACTAATCATGGATGTAACGGAGTGGAAAACAAGCGAGGCTGCCCTTCAAAGAATCATCGGAGAGAAGAATAACCTATTCAAGGAGCTTCATCATCGCATTAAGAATAACCTACATATGGTTTCAAGCCTCATGTATTCCAAGTCGCGACTGTCAGACAATGAAAGTGTTCTTGAATTTATCAGTGAGACAAGAAATAGGATAAACACCATTGCCAAAGTGATGAACGAGCTTTATTCAAAAAGCTATTTGGAAGATCTTGTATTTGATGTCATAAAAAGTTTGGCCTTGGATCCGTCCTTGTATCCCATTGAATCAACGATTGAAGACCATAAGATGAATGTGGATACCATTTTAGCTTTGGGTTTGATCCTCAATGAATCGATTTCTAACATTATCAAACATGCCTATGATCCAGACGATGGTGGTACCATTAAAATTTCATTCAAAAGT
>JABSPG010000411.1 GCA_013214445.1 Ekhidna sp.
TATCTATGGTAAAATCAAGCCATTTCAACTTTTTTTAGTGCAATTCTTCCTGATAGCGCATAACTCCTAAAACGGACCATTAATTAGTCTTTAAATGATCGTTTTTACGAAATAGAATATAGGCAATGAAACCTCTTTGTTTCAAACTTCCAGCCATTGGTGTGCCTAGCGGTCGTGGCCGCATGTAGGCACTTTTTTACCACACAATTAGAGTAAAGTTAGGACTTGCAAATGAAGGCTGCTCTTATCCTCCTATGTCCGGTACGCAGCACGTTTTCGTACCTCAAACTCTTTGTCATTTCCAATCGCTAGGCTGTCCTGGAATTAACTCAAATTCTGTTTCACTTAAAACTATTACCAATGAAAAGTTTCAAAATTACATGGGCAGTAAATCAATACCGACCTGATGAGTTCTCAGATCTCACCGATACATGGATAGGTTACGTTTACGATGTACCATCGAAAAAAAAGTAATTGATTTATCTTTTGAATCTGTATCACTCGAAATGGGTGGTGGAAGATTAATCTCCGCAGCAGCAATATAAAGGTCTTCGGACATATAAATAGACACCATGAGGTGGCTTTTACGAAATAAACCGATAACTTCTAATTCGAACATCTTACTTTGATGGTTGGGTGCTGTTGTAGCTAGATACAGTTTGAGTATCCCCAAGTATTGAACTAGGTTTTCTGTCTTTCAATTCTTAAAAAGAAACCACCTATGAGATACCTTAGTCTTTTGTTTGTCTACAGTTTCACCAGTCTAAATGCTCTTGCTCAGTATGAATTAAAATTTAATAGTGGGCATGCAGACAATATCGTAAGGATTGCACTTACAGAAGATGAATCATACATCGCTAGCGCCTCTTCTAAGACTTTGATGGTTAGGGACGTTAATCTAGGGAGGGAGATTTGGTCATCTGAGATAATCAACAAAGACGACACTGAGGTAATACTAGATTTAAAATTTGAAGGCGATTACTTGATTTTAAAGCATCTTTTGAGTGTTTTAAAATACGATAGACAAACCGGGAGATTAATTGACAGAATCGATGGTGACTACTATTCTGAATTTAAACCAAACCGAAATGAAAAAATCAAAGATCCAAATGGCGAAAGTTCTTGGTTGTACTCAAATAATTATTTGGCTCAGTTCGATATTAGTACACAAAAGCTGATTAAAGATATTGATCTTAATTCTTACGATTTCAAAGGGATCTCAAATGCCAGATATAATAGCCCATTTGTTTCCGCCTCAACCATTGTATTCTCGAAAATTCAACCCGTTTTCTACATCCCATATAAGAATGCAATCCTTAAAATAAGTAGGGCAAACTATACCCCAAATTTGCTATTTGAGGTTTTTACCAGTCAAATAAATAAAATTGAACCTACCAACAATTGGTTGCTTGCCTTTTCAATGGGTGACAGATTAAACCTGATGAATTTTTCAAGTGGGTTCGACAAAAAGCAGATCAAGTTGAGATACAACTTAGAGGATTTTGACTACAGCAATAAAAGAAAGCTATTATCAACTACGGATCGTTACAGTCATAATCTGTGGAGTTACAAGGAAGAAAACGGAAAGTTTGAATCAATGTATTCCGATAGCATCGCTTACGAAAAGTCATTTTCCGGTAAAATATATCCTATTGCCAGCGCTCTGCTTGGAAACGAACCGTCTGCTATACTAGCACACCTGGGCGATCCGGATGGTAAGTTGTCACTCTTTAATTCAACGGGGAGTGTTGAAAAGTGGAAGATACGTACGCCTAATATTAATGCTGTTCAGCTCTATTTGAATAAGATGAAAGTATCGGACCAAGAAGATTGGCTGGCAATCCGAACACATGATGATGGCATTCAGTACAGCAAACTATCTGATATACCCCCGTCCATGACAGCTATTCCTGAAAAGAATCTTCTCGCATTTCACTTTCACAAGAATCATCTCTTCCTCTCTGGGGCCACAAAGATTTTTAAACATAATTTGGAAAATAACACGTCAACAGAATTTGCAGATATTCCATTTAAGCCTTCCGGTTACAATGAGTGGATAAAAGATTTATCAATTTTTGAGAATCAATTGATTGGAATCGGAGATAATATCAAGCTCTGGGATTTAACCAGTGGGGAGTTGTTGCAGGAACTACATACTTCTGTCCCACCTCTTTGCATGGCATTAGATGAAAATAAAGGAATACTCTATACTGGAAATCAAAACGGAATTATTGGATTATGGAATCTTAAAAGGAAAGACGTAATCCCAAGCATTGAAATCTATGGATTGTATGATGAAAATGAGTTTTTGATAACTGCCAATAGATCAACGATACACAGGAATTCGAAAACTGATATAAAGTATTTCGCAGCGTCAAAGAAGGCTGCCAGAAACATCTATTTTAAGGAAGGTAAAAACTTCATAGGCTTTGACCAATTAGACTTGATCTACAACCGCCCTGATATAATTCTAGAAGAGATGGGTCAAGCCAGTTCTGAAGTAATAGAGGCTTACAAGAAGGCTTACATTAAGCGTCTCATTAAGATGGGATTTGACCAACAAAGAGTAGATGATTATTTGAATCATGAACCAGGATCCAAACTAGCTGTTCCTCATCTAGCCATAGATGAATCTATTGATGATTATATCGTAACATCAAAAAAATTGATTTCTATTCCAATATCTGCGACAGATAATAATGGACATCTAGTAGAACGTCTAATGGTAAATGTGAATGACGTTCCACTATATGGTGTCGAAGGCAAGCATTTAAAATCAAAGCCTAATCTGACTGTTAAGGAAACAATTGACATCAAACTCACACCTGGCTCTAATAAGATTGGTATTCGAGTATTAAATGACCGAGGCTTTTATTCTTTTGAAAAACAAATAGAGGTGAACTGTACTGCTTCATTTCCAGATCCAGACCTTTACATCGTCTCTATTGGAGCATCAAAATTTGTTGATAGCGCCTATGATCTCACCTATGCATCCAAAGACTCAAGAGATCTAGCAAACCTATTTCAAACACACAACGCTTTCAGGAAGGTGGAAGTGATGAATTTTGAAAATGAGGAAGTAGATAGAGAAAGCATCAAATCTGTCAAAAACAAACTAATGCAGTCGTATCCGAATGATGAGGTAATTATTTTCTATGCTGGTCATGGTCTACTAGATGAAAATTATGACTATTACCTCACTACCTACCAAACTGATTTTGACAATCCCAAAACTCATGCTATTCCTTATGAAGATCTCGAAAACCTCTTAGATGGAATTCCTGCCAGAAACAAATTGATGCTGATTGATGCATGTCATTCTGGTGAGGTAGATAAAGATGAACTTGAGGTTACAACTTCTTCTGTTAAAGCAGCAGAGAATATAAAGTTCCGTGGATTTCAGTCGCTTAAGCAAAAAGAAAATTCGATAGGACTTTCTAATTCATTTGAGTTGATGAAACAACTATTTAACGACATAAGATCAAGTACGGGATCGGTCATAATATCTTCAGCTTCGGGTTTAGAGTTTGCATATGAATCTCCGCAATGGAGTAATGGGGTATTTACATACGCCATGATGCAAGGAATAAAGAGTGGACTAGCAGATGCTGACAAAGATGGAGTTTTGATGGTTAGTGAACTCAAGGAATATGTATCTAACCGAGTTAGAGAATTGACTGATGGGCAACAGAACCCAACTGCAAGGAGGGAAAATCTGGAGAAAGACTTCCCGATTTGGCGATACTAAGCAAGAGTATGTTACAGGTGTACAAACTAAGAGTACTAAAAGACTCTACGGAATACGTCTAGATAACAAATAAGAAAGATAGAGTTGTGGTTAGGTCTTAAAACAGACGTTCAGTTATACACTGACTCTCGAATATCTATCTGAAACTTAAGCTGGAAAAGCAGATACTAAATAGTCCAATAGGTCTGGGATGTTTAATCCTTAATCCTCATTAGCGCTTAGTTCTAAGCTGCCATTCTTATTTTTAACTTATAATTAATGCTTCTTGAAATAATGATACGACCGGAAGCTAAAGGTTGTGTGTGCTAAAAAAAAGAAATGAAGAAGACCAAAATATTTCTAACCATATTTATAGCTATAGTATTGGGAGTGTCAATATTCTTATTTCTAAACAGAGACAAATTCGCTTACGTTGGTTTTGTAGACTATGTAGA
>JABSPG010000412.1 GCA_013214445.1 Ekhidna sp.
CCCCCACATAGTCAATACCGCATGCATACAAATCGGGCGTTTTGGTCAATCCTCTCAATACAGCGTACCCACCATGACTGCCGCCGAAAATTGCTGCCTTATCCTTATCTACCCAGCCTTGATCAATGACGTACTGAAGACCGTCCTCTACATCATCCATCGCTTTCCTTCCAATCTGCTTGAAGCCGCTTCGGAAAAACTCTTTCCCATATCCACCACTGATTCTAAAATTGACATGTAGGGTTGCATATCCCCTACTTGCAAATAGTTGAGCTTCAGGGTTGAAACCCCATGAATCACGGATTCCTTGAGGGCCTCCATGCGGGTTAACAATGACTGGAACCTTTTTCCCATCCAAAGCCTGTTTAGGAAGAGTGATGTATCCATATATCTTCAAACCATCACGACTCATGAAAGAGATTGGACGCATCTCAGCCATATCCTCCTCCTTCAATTGCGGCATGAGATCAAATAATAGCTTTATTTCATCTTTCGCTACGTCATACGAGTAATATCTGCCGTACAGTTTATCACTGGTAACATAAATCAGATATTGACTTTCATCATCTGTTTTATCTGATAGATAAAAATCGTAGTTAGGAAATTCCTTATCTAACCTCTTGTGGAGCTTTTTGTAGTATTTACTTACCGGAACAATCTCATACTTCTCCCCCTCAAAACTGAAATAATCTAATTCCCAGTTTCTTTTTCGAGAAAGTGACATACTTGAAACATCAAAGTCTTCATTTGAAAACAACTCTTCAATCACTTCATCCTTTGCCAAATCATAACGATAGATTTTAGACTTATCCGAATCAAGATTGGAAAGCACGTATGCTTCATTCGGATTTTCACTAGCATAGTTGAAACTCAAAATGGAAAACGTATCGTCCCATTTGGTTGTCTTCATCAGTTTGTAGTCGCCAGGCTCTACTGCATAGTACATCTCTGAGTTGATACCATCTTTCAGACGCATAAAACCTCTCAGGCTACCATCCTTATCAAATTCGTATCCCATGATAGGATTTGCCAAATCTGTATTCTCGTACAGTTGCTCAACTTCGCCTGAAATAATATTGATCTTGTAAGGATCAAAAACTTGAGGATTATTCTTATTCATGGAAATGATCATGTGATCCTCATCTTCCTTTAGAGACGCGAGTATGTTCACTTTCACTCCATCGTATGGAGTCAGTTCTTTGCCATTTGATCCGTCTACATCAACTGCAAACAGGTGGTAATCTTCGTTTCCACCCTTGTCCATCACGTAGATCAATCGGTTGTCATTGGCCCAGCCATACCCTCGTATCAATTCTTCACCTTCGGTGATTACACGAGTTACCTCATTAGTCTCAATATTTTTCACATAAACGTGATTTTTGAGTTTCTCGTCCTTCTCCCTGTAACTCATGTAAGTTCCTTGTGGGGAAAGTTGAAACTGCGAGGACGCTGGCTTAGCAAAATAGTCTGCCACGGAATATTTGTAACTTCCTCTCTCCTTAGCTGCCAAGGCCTCCAAATCATCTCCAGAGCTTGGAAGCGTAATATCACCTGGTTTCTTAAGTTCTCCCTTTGTGAGGTTTAAGGGAAACTCTGCTCCTCCTTGCTTAAATGTGCCTTCCATTGCATCACCATTTACTGTGGCCTCATATGCAATCTGGCCACCCATCAACGAAAGGCTGAGATTTCCCTCAGAGAAACTGACCTTTTCAACAGGAATATCACTAGCCCCTTGCGCAGGACTATCCATGGTAGCCGTAAGCTCACCATCATTACCAGAAAAATGAAAAATCAGAGGGATCTCTTGCCCACCAGCATTGAGATTTCCACTCCAATCTCCCTCGACCACTTGTGCTTGTATCATACCGATAGCAAAGGTTAATGAAACTAAAAGAATAAATTTTTTCATAATTAAAATGTTTAACGACTTTCAAATAATTAGAAGAAAAGAGTAGCCCATTTACAGAGCTACTTTAAGGCTTTAGTATCGGATTTCTAAATTTTATTACAATCCCTTGTAGAAATTTTCAAGCGCTTTACTAAGCATCATGGATTAGTAAAGCGCTAACTATCCTCAATCCAGCTTCCTTACATTATCTTCCGGGAAACGATCCGGCAACAAATAATCTGGGTCTATAGCCACCTGTTTCGGCTTCTCCTTTACGGTAAAGGTCAGCTTGGATTCACCTTCACTGAAGGTATGGTAGCCACTGTAGAGTTTCGAACCTAATGCATGATCGCTTTCCTTTTCACCATAAACTGCCACAGCAATAGGATCGCTAAAACTTACTCCAGTCTCCTTACCCGTTTCATCAGCTCTCAGCTTATTGGTTTGTAGTTTCACACTCACTTCATATTCTCCAGTTTCTAATTCAGCATAGGTGGCATCTACAATTTTATTGTCATACAGGGTAATATTCTTAAAAAAATCATCCACCAAAAACTGAAGACTATCGGGTGTAACACGCTCCAGCTCCTGTAGAAAATCTAACGTAGTTGGATATCTTTCCTGACTATAGGCATGGATGTCTATAAATCTCCTCAATGCAAGATTGATGCTATCCTCACCGATATACTCCCTCAATGCATACATGGCCACACTACCTTTGTTATAATAGATTGCGCCTTCGTTCTCCACCTTCATCAGCACAGGTTCCTTTTCCAGATTTCTACGCGATCTCAAGTAATCATCCATTTCATGCTTTAGGAATTTCCGCATGGTGGCTCTACCATAGGTCTTTTCCATCACCATCAATGCCGAATATTGTGCAAACGTCTCTGCTAGCATCTGTGCTCCTTCTACAGCCGCCCCGATTAATTGATGTGCCCACCACTGATGCGCCATCTCATGAGCCACAACATATGTGACCCCATCGATATCCTCCTTACTCTTTAAGTCTGCTAGAAACCCTACACTTTCGGAGTATGGCATGGTCCCCGGAAAGGCTTGTGCAAAGCGTGCAAACCTTGGAAACTCAATGATTCTTGCCTGCTTATGCGGATAAGCTGAAAAGTTACCAGAATAGTAGGCCAACGAGGACTTCATTGATGAAATCATTTTTTCTGTATTGTATGCGTGTGCTGGGTGATAATAGACCTCAAGATCTATTCCATTCCAACGCTCTACCTTCTGCTCATATTCGGCGGATAGAAAGGCATAAAAATTCAATACTGGACTTTCTAACTCATATTCGAAGTAGGCCCTTCTATCTTCTTCCCATTGCCTCACCAATGAACCCGGAGCAATGGCTATTTGCTCCGCACTGGTACTTACCACCGAACGAACTTTGACCCAATCTGCATCGGCGGATAGAAAATGGTTTCGACAATTAATATGACAATCTTTATCAAGACTATGCATCCCTTTATGCTCTTCCAGACCATGCTCTTCTCGTATCTTTTTGTCTATGATCTCGCGTCCAGCATCATACCCTATGGTAGGCATAAACTGGGTATTGTTGATGAAAATACCATTTTGGGTCAAGTTGGGTAAAGTCAGTTCATTCTCAATTCCCTTTGCTTCATAGAAAGAAGTAATCTGTACTTCTATGCTGTCACCTGGAGCGATGGGAGTCACTAGTTGATAAGCCTGATACCTTAGTTTCTCATCAACTTCCGTTAACTCTGCATTAGGTATATCAATGGACACATCAAATAGTTGAGGTAGAGAAAAATGCAATACATCTATCGATTCTTTCTCTTTGTTTTTGATCCAGACAGCTGCTTCCGCATGCATTGAGCGATCTTGCGGGAAAAGATCAATCGCATAATTCAATGATACTACTCTTGGCTGAGCCATTCCTTCATATTTTTTGTATGCTTTTTCATAATCAATATCACGTTGTATAGATTCATCTGCTGAGAGCGGCTGATTTAATACCTCTCCTTTGTAATATAGGATTGAAGCTAAGCCACCACAGATAAGCACTACCAATAACGATAGCATGGCAGGGCGTCCGTGAAATCTTTGCCGAGCGATAGCTGATCTATCCTTCCAAGAGTTTCCACTATTTCTTACCCAGAACAATGACCCAATAATGATGAGGAGAACCCCTACAAAAGACCAATAGGTAGTATAGCCAATCAGCCCTTCCGAATAGGGCATCCAGCGGGTCATGTCAGAGTAGATATGCTCAGGTCTACCACCAAATGTTAGTAGATTAGAACTAATCTCGAATGC
>JABSPG010000413.1:0-2460 GCA_013214445.1 Ekhidna sp.
CCTGGACGGAATGGGAATTCTTCAACCTTGGAGTTGAAGAAGCTGTTTTCTACGTGGGAATTGGAGCGCTATCCAAAGATTTTTTTGATCAGGGTATCTATAGTAGCGTATCGAAAGCGCTATTGGAAGGTGCATTTGTTTCAATTACAGATGAAAAAGGCTTCATTGTTTCTGCGAACAAGCTCTTTGCTGATTTCACACAATTTTCAGAGCCGGAGTTAATCGGTAAGAAACACAAAGAGGTCCTATCCGACTTTCACACCAAAGAGTTTTGGTATAAGATGATCAAAACGGTAAAAGCTGGACAGATTTGGAACGAAGATGTAAAGATCAAAATCAAGAACGGAGAGGCGAAGTGGCTTCATAGTATAGTAGGGCCTGTGGTTGACAGTGAAGGGAATGTCAGCCGAATTGTACATATCCAATTTGATATCTCTAGCTACAAAAAGCTCCTGAAACACGAGGAGTCACTCAAAGAGATTGCCTTTATTCAGTCTCATGAATTCCGTAGACCAGTAGCCAATATGCTCGGCATCTTTGATTTGATTAGCTCGGATCCTGAATGCGAAAAGCTTCCATCCTCGATTTTGCTATTGCTGGAAATGCTGAAGCAATCCGTAAAAGATACCGATGAGATTATTGCCAAGATTGTCTTAAAAGCTGCTGTCTAGCATACGTTATTCGTCCAGAAGCTTGTTTAACGTACCAATGAAATCTTTCTCTGAAAAAGGCTTAGAGACAGCCGTAGAGTTAGAGATCGTCTCAATTCTTTCTAATGTTTTGGCATCCGTCAAAGCTGAAACAAACATGATTGGAACCTCAGAAAAATCCCTAATCTCTGCAGCCAGGTCAATACCATCTTTGTCCCCTTCGATCCTGATATCCATAATGATGAGCGTTGGGCTTTTGTCTTTTACAAGATCAATTGCACCTTCTCCCGAAACCAGTTTACCAACTACTTCATAGCCTTTTGATCGCAGCATACTCTCCATCGAAAGCGAAGGGATCAAGTTGTCTTCTACTATTATCGCGTTTTTCAATTTTTCAAATTAAATGTTAGGGTGTAGCGTACTCCCTGATCGGCTTCCACCTCTAATGCAGCTTTCAGCTGCTGAGATAGCGTTTGTATCAAGGATAAGCCTAAATGTTTGTAATGATCCATTGCATGATAGTCAAATGATTTGCCATAATCAGCAATGATTAACGTAATCTTTTTGCTTTTTATTTTCAGTGATATATCTAGTTTTCCCCCTTGTTCTTGAGGGTAAGCATACTTTATGCTATTGGAAATTGCTTCATTTACAATAAGTCCCATAGCCAACACATGATCAATATTGAGTTTAAAGTGATCTACATCAATGGTAGTTGGGTACTTTTCAGGACTCTCTGTTAGATGATAGACCTGCGACTCGGTAAGTACGGAAAGATAATGACCCGCATCTAGCTCATCTTCATTCTCCTCCAGTAGAAGCAATTGATTGTGTATCTGTGCAATGGATTTGATGCGAGCATCCGTTTCTTGAATAAAATCCTTTAAAACTTCTGATGTAGCTTCTTGAGATTTCAAATAAAAGATGCTTGATATGAGCTGCAGATTGTTTTTTATGCGATGGTGCAATTCTCTCAGAAGCGTACCTTTTTGTTCTAATGCAAGCTGCAAAGAAGACTCTGCCTGCTTCAGCCTTGTAAGGTCAATAATTAAGGTATTCCAAACTACAGAACCATCCGATTCCTTATGCGGAAATCCTCGACCATTTACCCACCGAGTTTCTCCATTTTTGGCAACTAACCGGTACTCAATATCCCAAAAAGATAAGTTTTGAGCAGAGTTCATTATGGATTCCTGCATCTTTGACACATCATCTGGATGAATCTGGGCCCATAATGCAGAGACATTAGCCATAGCTTCCTGTTTTTCCACCCCCCACAGTTCTTTTACTGCATCACTTATATAGAGTAGTTCGTCTGTATAGTCAGGATTTAGTTTGTACTTTAACAGCACTCCCGGGACACTATTGGCAATGGTTTTTATCTGATTTTCGGTCTTTTTGAGTTCTTGCTCTGCCTGTATTCGTTTGGTGGCATCCACCTGGATTCCAATAAACTTTGTTACCTCATTATTCTTATCTAGAATGGGTGTCACACTTAATTCATTCCAATAGGACTCCCCGGCTTTGGTGTAGTTTTTGACAATCTGTGTGAATGGCTTTTTTGACCGAATTCCTGCTCTAATCTTATCTGTATGTGCTTTGTCTGTTCCTTTTCCCTGAAGGATAGGACCTATTTTCTTGCCTTTTACTTCTTCAAAAAAGTAGCCGGTCATTTTATAGAACGCATTGTTTGCCCACAAAACTTTTGCTTCACTGTCCGTAATCACTACTGAGTTATGTGAGTGACTTGCTACCAATGACAGCTTTTCAATCTCAAGCTGGGCTACTTTGCTATCTGTTATGTCTTGGA
>JABSPG010000413.1:2470-4180 GCA_013214445.1 Ekhidna sp.
GTAGTTTGATGCATTTTTCATCTTGGAAGACAGGTAGACCGATTGCTCTTACCCATTTTTCATTTCCTTTTGCAGTAATGATCTCCAGATCCACATCAAACTTGGTCCCATCCTCCATCGCTTTTTGAACCTTCTCAGTGATGATTTCTCTGTTGATTCCTTCTTTGTAGAATTCAATTGCTATACCAACATCGGCTTGATAGTCTTCCGGTACCTCATGGATCTCTTTGGTTATGCTTGACCATACAGCTGTCATCGTTTCTAGATTAACTTCCCAGGTGCCAATAGTAGCCGCTTCATTTACCGCATTCAGGAGAGAAATAGCTTTCTGAAGGTCTTCTTCCGTCTCTCTTTTAGCGAGTTCTAGTGCTTTTTCATTGGAGATATCTTCCGCAAACCCCACAATTTTTTTCAAAGACCTTCCTCTACTACAGAGGGTAGGAACCGAACGGTCCCGAATAAAAATATATTTCCCAGATTTATGCTTGATTCGGTATTCGGAGATAACTTCCTCACCTCTGGTCAACTTTTGTAACCGCTCTGCAATCACCTCTCGGTCATCAGGGTGGTAGCAAAAGCCCTTATTAATACGGTGCAAAAGTTCCTCCAGTTTGAAACCGGTGATTCCCTCCACAAATCCAAATTCCCAGTCTCTCTCAAATTGTCCTTCTTTGTTTACAGACACTGAATATGCATAGTCACTTGCTAGTTGAGAGATGCTCTTAAATCTCTCCTCCGCTTCTTTTCTTTCAGTAATCTCAACATGGGAGCCGACCATTCGGTAAGGTTCGTCATTAGTGTCTGTTAGCACTTTACCTTGAGATAAAATCCAACGATAGCTCCCATCTTTGTGCTTCAGTCTAAACTCAGCTTTTTGTTGCTCCATTGGATTTTGCTGAGCTTTTTGTATAAACTTTTCAGCTACCAGATGGTCGTCTTGGTGCAGCAGTGTGATAAACGTGTCAAATGTGTTTGCTAGCTCTGATGGCAAATAGCCCAACTGTTTAAACCACTGATCAGAATAGTTCACTTCATCTTTGGTGAAATCCCAATCCCACAATCCGACATTTCCCAAAATAGAAGCCATCTCAAAATTGAATTGAGATTTCTCCAAATTATACTCTGATTCTACGAGCTCATCTACCGGGATGATAACCGATATCGAATAATTTTCTTTGGTTAATTGATCTTGATAGAGAAAGGCTGATTTCCTGGTGGGCAGACGTTCTCCGTTCTTTTTGATGAAGTCATAAGGAGCATCGACTATAAAACCTTTGCTGAAGATCTGCGGAATGACTTCTTTTTCAGCATAATTTTTACAGGTCTCAGTGATGAAATCAGATGATTTTTTACCCACTACTTCCGCTTTGGTATAACCCAGGTTGTCAAGCCATTTTTTGTTTACGTCAATAATATTACCTGCCTCATTCAAGTAGTGCATCATTGCGGGCGTATTCTCAAACAGATCAGTATTCTTTTTTTCCAGCTCCTTTACTTGTGTTACATCCCGACATACGCAGTATATGAGCTGTGTCTCTTTGTCGCTTACGGCATGCCACTGAATCCACTTATAATCACCCTGCTTTGTGCGGTACCTATTCTCAAAATTGACGACACTGTCTTTGAAGTCGGCTAAAGCCTTACTTTCTTCTATGGTTCTTTCTACATCCTCAGGATGTACAAACTCCACGAAAGGCATTGATCGAATAT
>JABSPG010000414.1 GCA_013214445.1 Ekhidna sp.
GATAAAGAAGGAAAACAACTCTTCTTTTGTGGCATCCTATAGATATGGAATTGCCAGTTTAGCGGCTACTGGTACTTCTGCGATTCCCTTTTATCAGGATCTCTCGTTTAAAGTCAATTTGGGTGAAACAAAAATTGGTCGGTTTGAGCTGTTTGGACTAGGAGGCTTGAGTAATATCGAATTTCTGGGTGACGAAATTGATGAGACAGACCTTTTTTCTGACCCAAGTCAGGATGCTTTTGTAAACAATGAGCTAGGTCTGATGGGCTTATCCCATACCATTCGAATGTCAAAAAACACCTATCTCAAAACTTCCCTTGCTGCATCCACTAGTCTAAATGAATACACACAGGATAATCGATTGTTTGATCAGAATGGAGTTTTTGAAAGTAAATATCGAGCAACCAATGTCGCGAATCGGGAAAATAGATACACCATCACGTCCACGTTGAATTCAAAAATCAATGCAAGATGGAGTCTACGAGCAGGCTTCCTAAATGAGCTGTATGATCTGAATTTAGTCCGGGAGGATAGAGATGATAGAATTTCAATTCCAGATACCAATAATGATCAAATACCGGATTTCTTTCTTACCGTTACAGACGTAAATGGGCAATTCAATTTACTTCAAGGGTATGCACAAGCAGAATATAAATTGACAGATAATTTGTCGTCTACCTTTGGGATGCACTCACAATATCACGAGTTTACTGGCGATTTTATTCTTGAACCAAGGGCTGCAATAAGTTGGCAGTCTAGTCCAGTTCAACGATGGAGTCTGGCTTACGGATTACATGGGCAGACGATACCTTCACCGATTTTGTTTTTTGAGGAAGAAGTAAGCACGGGGGTTACGCAAAGAACGAATGATAGGCTGGAGTTTATGAAAGCACATCATTTTGTTCTTGGGATTGATAGAAATCTAGCACCGAATTGGCGTCTTAAGACTGAATTCTACTATCAATCATTATTTGATGTGCCTATAGAACAAACGCCTAGTAGTTATTCTGTTATTAACGAGGGAAATGATTTTGAATTCACAGAAAGGGGGTCGCTTGTCAATGAAGGAATCGGATACAACTATGGAATGGAGGCTACCTTAGAAAAGTTTTTTAGTAACAATTATTACGTTTTACTCACTACTTCTTTATTTGACTCGAAATATGAGGGAAGTGATGGAGTGGAGAGAAGTACCATCTTCAATACAAATTATGTAATGAACCTGCTGGTGGGAAAAGAGTGGGCATTTGGTTCTAAGAAACAAAATGCTTGGACATTCGATACCAGACTCACTCAGGCAGGGGGCCAACCTTTCACCCCAATTGACATAGATGCTACTCGTGCTAATCAAGGAAGACAAGTTCTTTTTGAGGATCAGGCATTTAGTCAGTCTATTGATGACTACTTCAGATGGGATGTGAAGTTTGGTCTGCGAATCAATAAATCTAGAGTATCACATCAGTTCTTTATTGATTTTCAAAATGTAACAAACAGGAAAAATGAATTTCAAAGAAGGTACAATCCGGTGACAGATGAAATTAACATAGTGGAGCAGATTGGTTTTTTCCCAGATGTTATGTACAGAATTCAGTTCTAATAGAAATTCAATAATCATGTAACATTGTCTGAAGGTCTTACCGTTGGGTTTTCAGACAATGTAATCTGGTTTTGTCCCTCTCTTTCCTTAAGCTATGAAAATGCAACTGATCATTTATTTTGATAAATGTTTCACTAAATCCTTTCCACAGTCGTTTTCTATTGGAATTTAGAAAATGATCTTGAAGTAAATCTCTTAGACTCTATAAACTCTATTGCCTGAAATGATAACGAAGAGGCTTTTAACCACCATTTTCACTCTTTTTCTTTGCTCGTTTCTGAATGGACATGTTACAGAAGAGTACAAATTATTTATTAAAGTAGTAGGCTTGAAGGATACCACAGGAAAAAGCATTAAAGCTGGGATTTACTCCGTTGACAACCGTTTTCCAGAGCAAGGTTCACATTTCATGGAAGTATCAAAGTCAGGAGATGAAGAAAGCATAGTTCTCAATTTTGATCTACCTCGCGGAGAATATGCAGTAGCAATATTTCATGATTTGGATGGTGATGGTATGCTCAATACTAACTGGATTGGGATTCCTCGTGAACCGTATGGTTTTAGTAAAAACTTTCATCCCAAGATGAGTGCTCCAAGTTTTGATGACTGTTCATTCAAACTGACCAGTGATAAAACAATTGAAATCAGTCTAATAGACTAAGTCTTGCTCTATCATATTGATTTGATAATTTCATGCTTTACTTATGTCAACTTGTCCTTTGGCTGAGTAGTTTGAATACTTGCAAGTATCTAAGGTAAAAATAAAAAAAGCACTTACATTTTATTGTAAGTGCTTGATTATTAGAGCGGTCCGGACGGGACTCGAACCCGCGACCTCCTGCGTGACAGGCAGGCATTCTAACCAACTGAACTACCGGACCGTGCATCAAAGCGATGCAAAAGTAAGAGCTTAATTTTTTCTACACAATAGCTTCTTCGTAATTTTCTTAATAATATTTTTAACCTGTTTAGCGCATTCAACGTAAGTTTGCTTTCCTAAAATCTACACTATGTTATTAGACTTTGAAAAACCGATTTCGGAACTTGAATCCAAGCTTGCAGACATGAAAGAACTGGCGGAAACTAGTGATGTCGATGTTTCGGATGCGGTTGATCAATTAGAGAAAAAGATAGTAAAGCTGAAAAAGGATACATTTAGCAACCTCACCCGCTGGCAAAGGGTACAACTGTCCAGGCATCCTGATAGACCGTATACGTTGGATTACATCTACGAAATGACGGATGAGTTTATTGAGCTGCATGGGGATAGAACGGTAAAGGATGACAAAGCAATGGTCGGTGGGTTTGGTACTATTGGGGATCAATCGGTGATGTTTATTGGTCAGCAGAAGGGTAGATCTACCAAGCAGCGACAGATGAGAAACTTCGGGATGGCTAATCCTGAAGGATACCGTAAAGCACTCCGACTGATGAAGATTGCAGAGAAGTTTAATAAACCTATCGTCACCCTGATTGATACACCTGGAGCTTTTCCTGGATTAGAGGCAGAGGAGAGAGGTCAAGGAGAGGCGATCGCAAGAAATCTCAAAGAAATGATGATGCTAAAGGTTCCAGTTATTTGCATCATCATAGGCGAGGGTGCGTCTGGAGGAGCACTTGGAATTGCAATCGGAGACAGGGTACTTATGATGGAGAATACCTGGTATTCCGTCATTTCACCAGAGTCGTGCTCTTCTATTCTATGGAGAAGCTGGGACTACAAAGAGCAAGCAGCTGAGGCATTGAAACTTACAGCTGATGATATGTTGCAAAATAAGTTGATTGACGGAATCATCAAGGAACCACTAGGGGGCGCGCATACGGATTTAGTTCAGTCATCTAACGAACTGAAGAGCGTAATCATTAAAGAATTAAAGGGACTTGACAAGCTTTCAGATGATGAAAGAATAAATCAGCGTATCGACAAATTCTCATCGATGGGTTCGTTTAATTAGAGAGTGAATGAAGCAAGCAAATTTTTTAGATCATCTTTTTAATTTTCTTGCAGTTATTCTTGGTGTGACCTTGGCATTTTATGTCAATAGCTATTCTGCTGGATTAAAAGAAAGGGAAGAATATCGGTACTTCATTCAAACACTCTACGATGAGTTGGTCGGAGACATAGAGACTTACGAGGATTATCAGATCCCTGACAATGATAAGACGACTAAAAATACTGTTCGCCTAGTCGAAATTTTGACCCTTGGTGAAGCGAATGATAGTCTGGATTTTTATGCAGGAAACGTCTTTCAATTGAATAGCTATAGCCCACAAAATGTAGCTTTCAATAGTATGGTTTCTTCTGGAAAAATTGGATTAATTCAGAATCTGGAGTTAAGAAGTATGCTTCAGCAATACAATACTTTTTCCAATGAAGTAGAGGCGCAAGGGGAGGCGCAGTACGACTACTTTATGAAAACATTGATTCCATGGTTTATTGAAAATCCATCTTATGCCGAGTCAATCGATTTGAATGCCGACAATAGTTCCTACATCATTATGGTTACGATCTATGCAAATCTGATAGAAAATAAACTTGCTAAATACAAGGAGATCTACGGCGAGGCAAAATACCTAAA
>JABSPG010000415.1 GCA_013214445.1 Ekhidna sp.
TATCAAGTAAGAGACCCTCAAAAGAAGAAATCGTCGCACTAACTATTGATCAGTGGAAAGATTACAAAAATTACACCCCTAATCCATATAATCCTGCCGAGATAAGAACTTATGACGCTTTTAAGTTTTGTGTATTAACTGGTTTGCGGTGGAGTGACTTTAATCGATTAGAAGATTTCCATATTATAGATGGAAGAATTAAGATGCATGCAGAAAAAACAAATGTGTATTTTGAGGTACCATTAAGCTCTGAAGCGGAAGCAATATTCAATAAATATGGTCGCTCTTTCGTAGGGGTTTTTCCATTAAATCAGCAACAAAATAAAAACTTGAAAAAAATCTTAATGAAGTTACCTTCGCTTCAACATAAAGTAGAAAAAACCACATATCGACTAGGAAAACCAATTCGAAAGACAATTCTTGCATATGAACGCATTACCTTCCATTCTAGCAGAAGAACATTTGCTAGTTTTTGCGTAAGACATGGTTGCACCTTAGATCAGATTCAGCTGTTTTTGGGTTGGACTGACATACGTACTCTCCGTAAATATCTTTCAACCTTTTCTAGAAATAATACTCCCGATGATTTACCCAACTTTTGATCTAATGTGTTTGGTATAGTTTTTCTGGAATAGCTGGTATTCGAAAGGCTTCAAATCTTTTAAGTAAGTAGCGAAGCTTAAAACATTAAGTCCACCATTGACTTGGTTTTCAAAACGTTCTTTATGATCACCTTTTTGAAGCCATGATTCTGAACGTTCGCAAAGGAGAGCTGCTTCCCGTTTTTTAATAACTTCTCTGGGATCAATGGTAGATAAGAAATCGATGGTAAATGTTTCCTTTTCTTGTGTCCTTCTTAAAACTTGAATTTGTTCAATACAATAGTCATTAATCATTAGGTTAAGCTGATGCATAGCCGTTTTCACTAACTCCAAGTGATTGATCTTGTTTTGAATACTTTGGTGTTCTGAGCTTGAATAATCAACGGAACTTTTAATGTAATCTTCTTGCTGTTCCATATTTTTCATGTCACTCAAAATGAGTGAGACAAAATCCCGTGTTAGTCCATGTCTTGTATTATTCAATTTCATAAAACATCTCTTTTTGCGGTGCTATCAGTACTTCATCCTTTGTCTCTGTCTTTGCTCGAATCTTTAGTCTTTGCCTTGCTCTTAGCCATTTTTGAAAACCGTTTTAGCTTATTGGCAACCTTGGTAAAGACGTGATCGACTTGCTGCTCTACCTTTTCATCATCTTTCGTACTTTCAGTAAGTATTTCATGTTCACGCTCTATGTCTTCAATCAAAGACGTTACCTGATTGATTTCTTTCAAATAGTCAATCTGCTTGATGTAACCCATCTCAGGTATTACCTGAATCTCGTCTTTGCCTTCTTTTTCTTTCATGGTTTTAAAATTTATGAGTTGCGTTGATCAAATTCAGCGATAACAAAGTTGGCGTTGTCTTTTCCGAAGATCTTCCCGGCTTTAAAGACCAATGCTTCGACCTTGTATCTATTTCTTTTCCTACCCGTTTTAAAGCCCATGAAGCATTCCGGCTGAATGCGTTGTTCCAAACTCTGTTTTTTAGACTTACTTAAATCCATATTCTTACTAATGGAAAGCGTATCAAGGTTGGTCATGTGTTTTCCAATCATTTGGCTGGCCCAAAAATTTGTTTCGTAATCCGCATTGTTTGCAAAAAATTTGAGGTTGAGATTACCCAGTAGGCTCTTTGCTTTCGCTTGTGGTTGTATATTGCCCATCAAAGGGTATAGTCCATTCAAGTTCTGGGTAATCATTACGGTCGAAACCCAAGAACTTCTTGCCGTTGCCTGAAATAAAGAATCTACTTGCGCGTTGATAAAGTTCTGCGCCTCATCAATCCATAAGAAAACAGGCTTGGGCAATATCTCCTCTTGTACATTTCGGCGTTCCATGGCGGCCATGAAAACACTCTTGTAAATAATGGAAGCGAAAATGCCACTTAATCCAAATTCCTTCGTTGAGAAATCGACAATGATGATTTTTTGATCATTTATAATGTTTTCAGGTAATAATTCTGCACTCAGTCCTTTTGCAAACTTACTTTTCAAAATACCTCGGTTCATGAAAGGAGCAATGATCCCGGTAAAAGAAGCTACAATGATGCTGCGACTTCTTTCGGCAAGTTGAGCAAACTCAACCAGCCAATAATCTTCCACTTTATCTAAGTCCTCTAAGTCCTCTTCGTTCTTGTAGTCAGCAGACTGTATTTTAAAAAGCACATGGACGAAGTAATTACTTTCTCGTAATTCATCAAACTCTTTGATAGCCTGCTGACGTGACTCCATGTCCAGCTCTTGATTATTAATACGTCTGATTAAGTCTGTATATTCCCCTACATTCTCTTTAGTAAAAGACCCTGAAACCAGCTTACGCATATTGAATACGCTAACCTCTTCATTTGCCAAAATGAGTGTAAGGATGGACATGCTAATGAGATATCTCAATGTGGTGTCCCAAAAGCGTTCTTCAGAATTGCTACTATCGCCGGATTGATATTGTCTGGCCAGCTGATTAATATTCATCAGAGCATTATTGGCATTGAAAATATCACCCGCCCCATCACCCGAGCGCTTTAGTTCGTATTCTAAGAAATTAAATTGAAAAGGACTGTTCTTATTAAATATCACTACATCATTTTGTCTTCTCGCAACTTTGGCGTAGTCTTCCCACTGCTTTCTTTCACTCGCTTTTGCACAAAGAACACATCCGCCAAATCCTGATCTCAACATGGCAAGAGCTAAGGTTTTTCCTGGCCCACTACTCTTACCTGAGCCCGTGCTACCAGTTATCATAATGCCTTCAACTATATCAGCCCACGTAATTGGTGTGTTGGTTCTCGGTATCTTCAAAAGCACTTGATCTAATAAGGCTTCATGATCTCGACTTGGCTTATTGCTATTAAATAAGTTCATTCTCTCAAATTTTTAGTGATACATTTATTTTCCTAACTGCTACTTGTCTCTATCCATCCCTTGATCTCTGCCCTTGCTCGCATTGCGGTTATAGTCATAGTTCAACACACGTTTATTATGCATTTTTTCAAAAGCTTTCTTTAGCCCTTCTTTGTTGTATTCAGCCTTATTGTCCTTCATGAATGCATCACGAGCTTGCTGATCTTTCCAGTCTCTGTCGTCTCTTAGAACTTGGTGGGGCGCTTGGGATAAGCCTGCACGTTGACCTTGCGCATAATAGATATCTTGTTTGGTGCGGTTATCATTGGCCTTGTTGATCTCTTCCTTAAACTTCCCTTTACTTTTTTGGAAAGTGACATAACGCTCTATGCGATTTCCCACACGGCTATAGACTTCAAGCTTATCTTCCACTTCCTTATTTGAAAGGTTTTTGGTTTCCTGTGGCGCCGTCACAGGTTGGCATTGATCCAAGTTTGATGGTGATAGATGATCTGTTTTTGCATGTGCATCCTTTTCTTTCATGCCTCTTCATTTTTAAGGTCCTCCATTAATTCATGTATCGAGCCAGTCACGATTATTTGACTGATGTAGACTTGAGATAGGCCATCATCTTTACCGCTTGGTGAGGGTTTCAGCATTAAAAGCTGGTTAGCAGATAGATGTTCTTCGATCACATCTAAATTCCGCCCTTTGACTAGGATTTGAAGATCATGCAGTAAAATCATCAGTTCGCCACTTTCCAGCACGATGTGCGGCAGATGTGCATACTTGATCGCGTAGTACCGCCCATAGGTCGTATAGACTTTAAAGTGATCAACTAAGTCGTCATGCGGGGCTATAGCGAAAAACTGTGTTGGCCTTCTTCGCTCACCATACGCCCCATCAACATTCCCTGTTGATTTAAGCTCTTGTACGGTCTTCGGAAAAGCCCCTCTCAGAAGCTTTCTGTCGTCGTTCAGTTTTTTCATATTTGTTCGTCTTACTGGTTAAAACTTTTTGATAGCTGCGCTGCTGTCGCTGTTTTTGTCGTTGCTGGTTCACCTTAACGATATCGTTAGCACTCAGCCTGTCTGCGGATTTCAGGATCGATTTCTGCAAAAACTCTTTATCAGAAGTGTAGACTCGCACGTCCTTTATACCCCTGCTAACACCAACCAGAAAGGATTTATCATTGATGCCGCCTGCTGATAGCTCACTAAATGACAGAAGC
>JABSPG010000416.1 GCA_013214445.1 Ekhidna sp.
AAACAACTCCTGGAAGAAAATCTATTAAAGACTTTCTATCGAATTGGAGAAAATACCGGAGATCATTTTAAAGAAGTCGCAGTTGATGATTTACAATTGATCCGGAGTTTTTCACCAAATCAGCTATCGCAAGGGTTAAGAAAACTCCGCATCAATGGATATGTGAATAGAACCGACAGTGCTTGGTTTCTGACGAAAGAAGGCTTTGAGAAGGGCAAAAGAATCACACGACTACATCGACTTTGGGAATTGTATCTAACCAAATATTTACGAATAGCCCCAGACCATGTACACGAAGATGCTGACACCATAGAGCATGTAATCACACCCGAGATAGAATCTCTCTTGGAGGAACTTCTCGAATACCCCACAGAGGACCCTCACCTATCCACTATCCCAAGAAATATCTAGAGAATGGACGCTTTTTGGATCATATTAACTGGATCTTTGGTAGCTGTAAGCTGTGCACTACTTGGTAGCTTTTTGGTTCTTAGGAAAATGTCCATGGTAGGTGATGCAATCTCCCATTCGGTGCTGCCAGGTATCGTAATTGCTTTCTTCATCGCTGGCAGCATGCAATCCATTTGGATGCTGGTCGGAGCAGGTATATTGGGAATCCTTACCACTTTTTTGATTGAATTTTTCCATCAAAAAGGAAAGCTCCAAACAGACGCTTCTATCGGGGTAACATTCACCTGGCTGTTTGCTTTGGGCGTTATTCTTGTGACGTACTATGCCGGAAACGCTCATATTGACCAAGATTGTATCCTTCATGGAGAAATTGCATACGTACCGATAGACTTAGTGTACACGTCCAGCGGCGACATCATTGGACCAAAGGCTGTTATTATCTTATCGCTCGTCCTGACACTCATTATTACATTCATACTATTGTTCTACAAAGAACTGTTTGTCACCACATTCGATCCATCTTTTGCAAGCGCTATTGGCATTTCTACTTCTAAGTGGCACTATGCCATCATGAGTCTGGTTTCTTTAACTACCGTTGCATCGTTTGAGAGTGTAGGCGCCATTTTGGTTGTTGCTCTACTCATTTCTCCAGCAGCTTCTGCCTATTTGATAACAAATCAATTAAAACTAATGTTACTCCTTAGTTCAGTATTTGGAATTTTGAGTGCTTTTCTTGGATACTGGTTTAGTTACTTTTTGGACGGTTCCATTGCAGGCGCTATGGTTACCATTTCAGGATTGATCTTTCTGGCATGTTATATCTTCATTCAACTAAAAAAATGAGAAAAGCGATTCTACTTTTAACCCTTGTTTCTTTGACATCATGTTATAAAACTCTCGAAATGGAAGGGTTTGATAAACTGCAGTGGGCAAACTATGAGCAAGAATGCAGCATGTACAGGCAAGATGTAGCAAACCTGATTATTGAAAAACAAGAAGTAATTCTTAAGGGGACTCAGAACGAAGTTGAGAGCTTGCTTGGCAAAGCAAAAGAGCATGAATTGTATAGTAGAAATCAAAAATTCTTTCACTACAGACTCACACCTCCGGACAAGTGCGGTGAAGCAGATGTCATACAGTACCTATCAGTGAGATTTAACGCCATTGGTCGTGCCAACTTGGTTCAAATCATGCTACGTGAAGAATGATGAGTCAGCTTTGAATGACAATCAAAAACTTACAAGCGAATGAATTTCTTCCTTGTACTTCTTCAAGGTTTCAGCACCATTCAAAAAACTTAACTCCACCAGAAAAGAAAAACCAGCAACCTTCCCTCCTGCTCTCTTTACCAACTCTGCAGCAGCAACCGCTGTACCTCCAGTGGCCAGCAGATCATCATGGATTAACACATTCATTTGGCCTTCAAAAGCATCTGCATGAATTTCTACCTCTGCGCTACCGTATTCCAGATCATAACTATGCGCAAATGTTTCGGCAGGTAATTTGCCCTTCTTCCTCACGGGTATGAAAGGAATCTTCATAGCTTGGGCAAGCGAGTTTCCCCAAATAAATCCTCTGGACTCTATACCGACTATTGCATCTATTCTATAGTTTTCCCAATGCTGCTTCAATGCTTGCGTAATATCACTGCTCAACTGTACATCTTTCAGCAGTGGAGTAATGTCCTTAAAAATGATACCGGGTTTGGGAAAATCAGGCACATCTCTAATGGATTGAATTATTCTGTCAGTAATTGTCATTAAATACCGAATTTAAGATTTAAGGCATAGTATTTGAATACCATTACGAAAAAACTCAATGCTTTCCATTTCGGCAAACATTGGACTAAAACATTCACTGACTTAAATACTAATGACATGAGAAAACTTGCAATGATTCTGATAGCGATGACCTTGAGCATGACATCCATTGCTCAGAAAGCATCAAAAATTGAGGAGATATTTCAATCCAAACAGAAATGGACGGTGATGGACGTAAAAAGTAAACGTCCCTACTTCGAATTGGGAGAAACCTTTACCATTAGAGTAGACCGCCAATTCTATCATGACAGAAACAATTACGCTAAGCTGGGTGGTGAGTGGTCTTTAGACGGTAAGAAATTGATTCTAACGTATGACTCATTCACAGAGGAGCGGAGAAGAATACCTTACGTCTACAAAGTGAAGAAATGGGGTAAGAAAGGGTTCAGGCTCTCTTACAGAAACAAATTCAATAGAAAAGAAAAAGTATACCTTAAGTGAAAAAGCCCCGAAATGGGGCTTTTTTTTATGAAATAGATCTTTCAAATTTTATTTAGTTGTTAATGCAACTACTTTTGTAAAAACACAAAATAGTTGGAATATGTATTGGGAATCATATACGCACAAGGAAATTAAATCTACTGTTTTTGAAGCACTGGAAAACAACTTGGATTATCGGCAAAAGATGGTGCTAGGTCTACCAGCGTCCTTCCTAGATACTGAGGTGTTTTATCATGATGCTCCTTTTTTAAAGGATGCCCCCTTCCTATCCACAATGATTGCCAACCCGAATCACATCGGGTGCCATACCCTTACCGAATCAGAGGTTGCATTCCAAGGCACGCAAAAAATTGAAGCAGAGTTGATTGATCTCTGTTCCAAAGAAATATTTGGTGGCGGTGATGATGAATATGATGGATACGTTGCATCTGGCGGGACTGAAGCTAACATTCAGGCCATTTGGGTGCTTAAGCGCTATTATGAAAAAGAATTCAACGCAAAACCTACGGAGATTTGCTTAGTCTATACAGAAGACGCCCACTACTCCATGCCCAAGGCAGCTTCACTATTAAGTTTAGATAGTTTGGTATTGACAGTGGATAGCAAAACCAGACAAATCACTTCGAACGCCATTGACTCATTTGAACAAGCGCAAAGCCATGGAAAGAAGTACTTCATTGTGGTTCTTAACATGGGTACCACGATGTTCGGCTCAGTGGATGATATTGATCCGGTCACTCAATGGGCAGACGAACTATCGCTCAACTACAAGATTCACATCGACGGGGCTTATGGAGGTTACATTTATCCATTTTCTGACCCAAACTCTAAGCTGACCTTTAACCATCCTAAGATCAATTCATTCACATTGGATGGACATAAGATGCTACAATCACCCTATGGAACAGGAATCTACTTGACAAGAAAAGGATTTATCGAATATGCACTCACCGAGGAAGCAAACTATGTCAAAGGAAAAGACTACACATTGGTTGGAAGTAGATCTGGGGCGAATGCGGTAGCAGTTTGGATGATCATGCGAACCTACGGAAGCGAAGGTTGGAAAAACAAAATCAGCAAGCTACTAGGAAAAACAAATAGACTTTGCGATCAACTATCAGAGATGGGGATTGAGTTTTACAGAAACCCTTCCATGAATATTGTGACCATCAAATCAAGTTTTGTAGACCCTCACATAGCAAAGAAATACTTGCTGGTTCCAAAC
>JABSPG010000417.1 GCA_013214445.1 Ekhidna sp.
GGGGACTGTACTTTTCAGTAGAACGGCTGCCAGACCCGAGAATATCCCAATCAGTCCGGCTGTGAATAACAGGAAATTATTGTCACTAATGTGCTTGATACGCCACACTAGGAACTTCATCATGATTGAGCTTGATCTTTCCCTGTTCATTCTGTGAAATTGGTAGCAAAACTATTCCTAAATACTGTTTCTATTTGCAGCTATTTGATCGAAAAAGGTCTTTTTATGCACTTTGCCTATAGGAATCATTTTCTCTCCTACTGCAACTGTCGAATGGTCATAGGAATCAATTTTTTGAATTGGAACAATGAAGGAACGATGCGGTTTGGCGAAACCTAATGACTCCAAATCCGAAAAAAGATCTGTTAGGCGCATCTTAGACTTTATTTCTCCCGATGTAGTAAAAATCCTCACATACTCTTTGGCACTTTCGATATACTGTATTGAATCAATATCGACCTTAGTTTTTCGTCTGTCCACATTTATGATAATAAATTGACTGTTTTTTTGAGGAATTGCTGGCTTTTCGATTTTTGGTTCATCTAATCTGCTGACAGCCTTTAGGAAGCGTTGAAAAGAGAAAGGTTTTAGAAGACAATCCAAAACATTAAGTTCAAAACTCTTAACTGCATATTGATGATATGCTGTAGTCACAATTACATTGGGTGAGGTACTGATGGACTCTAGAAAATCAAGCCCTTTTATTGCCGGCAGGTGAATATCTAGAAAAATGAGGTCTATGGCATTCGACTTCAGAAATGGGATTACTTCTATCGCACTCTCAAATTCATGTAGCAGGTTTAGATGTGGAAGCTGACTAATATAGTCTGCAAGGATCTGTCTGGCTATGGGTTCATCTTCAATTATGATACAATTTATTTGACTCATTCAAAGGGAATATGGAAGTAGCAATTTTACGGTAAAGGTATTGGTAGAATCCTCAATGTCCAGCTTATGCCCTTCATATAAGAGGTCGAGTTGCCTTTGAATGTTTCTTAGGCCAATCTTCTTCTGGTTAAAGGATTTTTCAACTTCAGCTTTTGTGTTCTCTATCACCACTTTGCAAGTACCTTCTGATTGGGATACCTCAATAAGAACAAAGGCTTGTCGAGTGCTTTCACTAATCCCGTGCTTAAATGCATTTTCTACTAGGTGTATGATGAGTAGCGGAGCTATGGAATACGAATTGTCAGAAATGTTCTTTTTTACAGAAACAGTTAGTCTTTCGCTATATCGAATCTTTTCAATTGAAAGGTACTTTTCAAGTACTTCTAGTTCTGTTTCTATGGGAATACTCTTTGTATTACTTTCATATAGCATAAACCTCATCAAGTCTGCTAGTTTCAAAATCACTTCAGGAGTTCTGGAATCTTGATTTCGAGCTAAACCATACAAGTTATTCAGTGTATTAAAAAGAAAATGAGGGTTGATCTGGGCTTTGAGGAATTTAAGTTCATTTTCTAAGCTCTGTTTTTGTAGCATTTCCTCCTTTCTTTTAGACTCCTTAGCCTTTCGATGTTGGATGTATGAAATAAACGGTACGCTGCAGAGAATCATGTTGATGGCCGCTGAGTTGATACTAGACAACCCAAAAAAGGTGATTTCTGTCCAATCTTGGTGGTAGAGCCCTTGGAGTACAATGAAAATACCTATCAGTCGATAAGCAATAATACCCATGAGAAAAGTGATCAAGAATTTGAGGATTCTCAATCCAGAAGCACTCATTTCCTGCGAAACAATTTGACTTAGTATTACTGCTGTGGGAATCCTTGCAAAGTTGAAGGCGAGCTCGGTAAGTATGACAACTCTTAGGATTTCAAAATGACTCTCACCGGCAAGTGAGTTTCTTATCCATATATATTCCACATATGATTCAAGTATGAAGTGTAGTATCCAGAAAACTAGGTAAGGGCGCCACTTTCTCATAGAGTGAAGGTATTGAATCCACTTGACCTTCGACTTGGCTGATGAATAAAATCTTTTGATTGTCAATCAAACACCTTTATTGGTCAATAAAGGTGTTTGGTTGAATCAATGGTGTCTTGTTTTGACTTTAGATGTTTATCTGTATTCATATCAAGGGGATTTTAGAATGTTTTTTGTCTTTCATTCAACTAACATCAAAATTTTAAAAGTAATGAATAGGAAGAAAATTATGTTTATGCTGCTAGCTTTCGCTTTTCTTGGCAGCTGTAGTGGTGATGATTCTACTCCAGCGGCAGGTATTATAGGCGCATGGGAGTTGTCCGAGATCATTTTTGAATCTGAATCTTCGTCAGCCTCAATGTCGAGTAGTAGACTAGGAAAATTCTCTTTAGAGTTTGGCAGTGACAGCACCATCAGTGCTGTCGGGTTGGGAGAGCAAAATGTATTTGCATGGAGCTACAATGCTACTAGTGAAAGTTTCACTGTTTCATTTGAAGGACAAGATCAGACCTTCAGGATATCAGAAGATCAGGAAAATTTGAAGTACCAGGCATATGCTGTTGCGAATATGAGTGGGGCTTCACTCGAAGAGCGAGCCATAGTAGAACTGGCTGCATCAACATTTATTCAACGACAAATTTCTTACAACCCGCAAGCTTCACTAGTTGTACATCTTAAATTTAAAAGACTATGAAAAAGCATATAACACTACTTTTGACTTTAACCGTTTTTGGTGCCTTCTTCGGTGAGATAGTAGGTCAAAATGTTTCCTTTGCGCCTTATCCTGCTCCTGAAGCAACGGAAATTTTTGCTCCTGGAATAATTTCTAATAACTACTTCCAACGTGATTTTGCACTATCACCAGACGGCAAGCTGCTAGTTTATTCACATGTAATTTCCTTAGGTAGCCGTTCCGTTCTTGTTGGTAGAGGAATAGTAGATGGTGATTGGTCTTTGCCAGAAGTTCTGACCTTTTCAGGGGTTGGCGCCTACGACATTGAACCAGCCTTTAGTCCTGATGGCAAAGAATTGTACTTTGCATCCAATCGGTCCGGATCACGTGGATTTGATATTTGGGTTGCTGAATTCAAAGAAGATGGCTCGTTTGGAGAAGCGAAGAAAGTTGGTGGTTCTGTCAATTCTGAGGGTGATGAATATTATCCGTCCATTGATCAAGAGGGCAATTTGTATTTTACTTCAGAGCGGGCTGGTGGAGTTGGAGGGGAGGATATTTGGTATTCCCAGAAGGTCAATGGACAATTTGGTGAGGTGTATCTAGTGCCAGGTAACATGAATACTGTATTAGATGAATTTAACTCTTTTGTTTTGCCTAGTGGTGACCGAATTCTTTTCTCTAGTTTCGGTCAAAGTGATGGAAAAGGGGGAGGTGATATTTATTCATCGGTGAAAAGAAATGGCGAGTGGACAACTCCTTCGAACTTGGGATCCTCAGTTAACTCTGGAAAACTCGACTATTGCCCTTTTGTCGATGGATCTAGAAATTATTTGTTCTTTACGAGTGACAAAAGCGCATCAAGTAATTCAACAGATGTTGAAAGTGTTTTTGATATTTTGGCTTTGGCTGAATACCTCTCTGCGCCGGGATCTAGTAATATATATTGGAAAAAGTACTAGTTGAATGTAGGCCCTAGGATCTAAACCTAGGGCTTTAAAAGATTTTTTGATTCTTCTTCTTTAGTTCTTCTTCAACATAATCAAAGGTCGAAAGTACTTCGGGTTTACCGTCGACTACTGCAACATCATGTTCGAAGTGTGCTGAAGGCTTTTTATCAGCAGTAACGATCGTCCATCCATCCTTTAGCTGAATCACTCTTCTTGTACCCATGTTGATCATCGGTTCGATGGCTACAACAAGACCTTCCTTAATCTTACTACCCCGACCTCTCTTTCCAAAGTTGGGAACTTCTGGAGACTCGTGCATTTTCTTGCCGAGTCCGTGACCTACCAGTTCCCGTACAACACCATACCCATGGGACTCACAGTATTGCTGAATGGCATATCCTACATCGCCAACACGATTGCCGACCTCGATCCGTCAGAAGTGACAACCGTGGCGTGGGTGCCGGAAATGGCGCTCAGCGGCGCGGCCGTGATTGCGCTGGGCGCCGGCTTCTTTGCATTTGCCAAGATGATGATGGCTGCCACCCCGGGACTACTCATAGCGGAAGGGCACCTTTATGCTATGGCCGCGGCAATGCTCGGGCT
>JABSPG010000418.1 GCA_013214445.1 Ekhidna sp.
ACATGAAGTCCTCCTCTTTATACTTCTCTAAGAACTTTCCTGATTTATCCATTAGTTCTCTATGGCGTAGTTGGATCGTTTCCAATTGGCGTACGTAGTGTCGTGCAAGTGTGTATTGACCCATATTTGGATCTCTTTCAAGTTGAAATTGATAATTGTATTCCCATATTTTTTGGAGTCTATCGAATTCAATAAATACTACAGCAAGGTCTTTATACAGTTCTCGTCCAAAATGAGAAGCCAGACCTGTTTCCTTTGCCATATCCCAAGCGATTGCATTAATCTCGGGCCTTGCGAACGCTACAGTAAAAGATTCATCTCCATTCTTCTCATACTGCGCCAATTGCTTTTTCAAGGTCTGAAGATTTGTTGCATTGATCTTGTAAACACCTTCTAAATCGAAGTAGGTTCTTATGTCCAGCGTAATTTCTTGTAGTGCAACTTGCACTCGTTGTTCAGTCTTCTGAATATCATACCAAGCATCCAAAGCGAGAGCGAGTAAAACGGCAAATACAATTGGTGAGATTTTGAGGAATAGTGTCTTTAACATATGAGCGAATAAGTCGTAGCGTGCAAAAGGAATCTTCTTTGATCTTTGATCAGAACAAACGAAAGAACAAAACCCTGTACTTCATCATTTTACATTCTTCCCGAATGGACAGTATTTAATACTTGAATAAAAAGTATGGAGAAGGAAAGTAGGTTTGTACTGATGCCATCAGATCGCTAGAGATGTATCCCCAATGCGTGTAGCCATCATCAATCGCTTGCTGAGTGAGAATTTGTAGATGTGTATGACAAAACCATCCACCACTGTCGCTTTCTTTGCCGATTCGCGCGAACTCCTGCCCTGCTTTGATTTGTTCTCCTACCGAAAATAGATGTGGAGTCTGCACGTGACCGTATAGTGAATAGAACACCACGCCTGACACATTGTGCTTTAGCATGATAAATCCTCCATAGTTACCAATTTGTTTTTCTTTCCCCGTCAGATATACCTCTCCTTCTAAAGGAGCAAACATGGGAGTATTGTAGGGAACAATGATATCGAGACCGAGGTGATAAAACCTCCCTTCTTCTATGATATTGGGATAACCACGTAGCAGACTCTTTCTTTCCTCCAGATACTTACCGATCCCCCATTGGCACGAAGAGTTATTCAACTCATCAAAAACCAGTTGATTGAATTGACTGAAATCTTCAGCATCATATTCCAGCGTTTTTGGATTGTTTGAGGAAAAATCAAAAATGTAAGGCTTGCCTTTCAGGTAGTTTCCGAATAGCGGATAGATTTCTACCCCATTTAGATTGAGTGGATAAAACATGTCGGAAAGATATCAAGAACAACTTTTAGCTCACGAGTGACAATCGGCCACTGCACAAACGAACATCTAATCATATACATAAAAAATAAGACAAAGAATGGAGCAATTAGTCCATTGGATCATTTACGGATATCACTGACTGTAAAAATGGGGTGAGCAGTAAATCACTGAAAATGAAACTCTTACCAAAGGAGGATTCCATGAATTTACATTCATCGACCAATTCTGTCCAATGATCCCCAATCTTCTTCCAAGAATCCCGATAGCACTGAAAGTTATTGCTGCTTGTGAAAGATTTGAGCTTAAAAAAATGGAAACGATGCAAAAAACTCCCAGACAACAGACGCTCTTATTGATAGATGACAGTCCCATGATTCGTAATTTCTTACAAGCATTTTTCAGTGAGGAATATACAGTGCTCGCGTATAGTTCAACGTCAAAAGCACTTGAAGACCTCTCCGAGGGAACAGTTTCGCCCGACTGTATTCTAACTGATTTTTACTTGGGTAAAGACTTGAATGGACTTGAGTTTGTCCAAACACTAAAAGAGATTGATCCAGCGATCCCAGTAATGATTCTTTCCGGCTCATGCGACATGAAACAAAAAGTTGAATGCTTGGAAAATGGAGCAGCAGATTTTGTAAATAAACCTTTCAGTCCTTTGGAACTGGATGCGCGTGTAAGAAATATTTTACCTGTTTCTGCAAATCAAATCCCCTACCGAAATGTCATATAAAATCCCTTTAGGTAAGAGGCTATTTGATATAGTAATTACCACATTCATTCTCATTATCGCGAGTCCGCTATTTATACTGGTTGCAATTGCAATTAGACTGGAGTCCAAGGGAAAGGTCTTCTATTATCAACCTCGAGTAGGTATGAACTACAAAATCTTTCCATTCTTCAAATTCCGTTCTATGTATGTCAATGCCGACAAACAGGTAACAGCACTCAAAGATCAGAGTCAGTACAAAACAGCATCGCAAAGTGCGAAGAAGGGAAACTGTTACCGTGATTACAATGATATTGTCGTTTCTGACGATGGTATTTTAAATCACAAAGACTTTGAGAAACAGAGTGAGCAAGAAATTGAAAACTCATTCTTCAAAGTGAAGAACGATCCTCGCATTACCAAAGTGGGACGCTTTATCAGAAAAACAAGTATTGATGAATTGCCTCAATTAATTAATGTCCTGCGAGGAGAAATGTCGCTTGTAGGAAATAGGCCACTTCCGTTATACGAAGCTGAGAAGATAACTGAAGATCGCTTCATCGAGAGGTTTATGGCTCCAGCAGGAATCACCGGATATTGGCAGGTTACCGATCGTGGTAAGGATGATGTCTCTGGGGTTAGAAGGAAAATGCGTGACGTCTTCTATGCGAGAAAACACACATTTCTACTCGATCTGTGGATTCTCCTCAAAACACCGCTTGCAGCAATTCAGAAAGAAAATGTATGACTGTTAATCTAAAACACTATTGAATTTTAAAGTAAAGCAAATGAAATACCTAAAACTACTAGCGTTAATCTGGCTTATTGGCTGCAATACCATAGAAGAAGAAATGGTCATGAATAAACAGACCGATATCTATCCGGAGGGATTCAATTTCGAAACCACAGTTAATAGCCACATCAAAATTGATGTTTTAGACAATAAAAATATTGGAATGAAAGGCATCCCTTTAGATGTTTATCTTCTTTCTTCCGAGGGCAAACAATTGGTCATGTCAGGGCAAACCAATAGTAAAGGCTCACTTGTTGTAACTGCACCTATTGGTAATCACGTGGATAGTGTGGTTGTAGAAAGTAGCTATGTGGGTATACCCCAACACATAGCTCAAGTCCCTCACACTTCAATGACTTTTAGGATTGGAGGAACGCCGCAGTATCAAATGAATGGAAGAATGGATGCTGCCATTTCCAGGGCAAGAACCTCATCTAATTCATCTTTTACATATATGGGTACCTATGACAATTACGGTGTACCCTATTATTTGGAGCCTGTCGATGATTACATATCACAGGATTTACTAGACCTGATTAATTCCTCTTTGCCCGAAACCTACCCAGTTCCCATATATAATCCACAGTACATTGTAGATAGTGTTAGTTCTGACACACATCTACAAGACTCTGCTGAAGTTTGGATCACTTTCGTCCATGAAGGTGCCGGATGGAGAAATTCACTGGGATACTATACCTATGACCTAGGAAATCCACCGAGTTCAGCAGATGAGATAGATTCATTAAATATCATATTTCCAAATGCGTCATTTATTGGATCGGGAGGTGGTATGGAATCAGGAAATAAGGTCTTTCTGGGTTCCTTTCCACCAAATACAGGCATAGGCTGGTTTTTAGTACCAAATAGTTGGACTGGAAGCGCAGTAGCTTGGAAAAGTCAAACCAAGTTTTCAAATAGGGATTTCAATACCTATACCAGTGAATCATACAGAACACACACGGTTCTTCTAAAAGATGAATCAAGAGAACTGCTTTTGCTTGGTATGGAGGATACCACTCGCCCTGCTGGAGACAATGACTTTAACGATGCAGTATTTTACATAACAGCAAATCCTTTTTCTGCCATTGTTACAACCTCTCTTACTGAAACGGTAGTGGATGAAGCTCCAGATGCTGATAATGATGGTGTGGCCGATGAAAATGATAATTACCCAGATGATCCTGATAAAGCCTTTGACATTTATACTCCAGGGGAGAACATTTATGGCTCTGTAGCATTCGAAGATCTTTATCCTTCGAAGGGTGATTTTGACATGAATGATATGGTCATGGACTACAATTTTCAATCAATTTCGAAT
>JABSPG010000419.1 GCA_013214445.1 Ekhidna sp.
TACATGGAAACTTCACCCTAAATGGCACTGTTGTTAGCCTCGAGCAAGGTAATAACATCAGTGTTGCCATTTTTATGCTAGGAGCGGGATCAATACTTGATGGTAGTGGTAGTTTTAGTGCTACGGGGAATCAGCAAGATGATGACAATGCGTTAGTTGTTTTTGCTGCCAATACCACCATCGCAAGCACAGCAGATCTCACATTCACAAATTTGGCAGACAATAGAAACCGACAGGTGATTGAGGTTGACAATAATGTGGTAGTTACCAATCAAGGAACCATTCGAATTAATCCTGATTTGATTGGTGGGAATGCATCAAGCCGTTGGATTAACGATGAAAACAGTGTCTTAGAAGTTGGCAGAAATCTATTTCTGAACAATGGAATATTGACTGCTGATGCTACTGGGAATACCGTAAACTACACCGGATCTGGAGCTCAAGTTGTGAAAGATCCAGAGGGGAGTATCTATCACAACGTTTCTTTTTCTGGTTCAGATATTAAGACACTTAGTGCGCCTATCATAGTTAATGGAGATATCACAATATCGAGTATTTTGAATCCCGGAGGCCATAACATATCCCTTAACGGGAACTGGAATAACACAGGTAATTTCGATCAAGGCACAACTGCAGTTACCTTCAATGGTACCTCCGATCAGTCCATAAGTTCAAGTATTCCAGCTGTCTTTTATGATCTAAATGTTCAAAAAGCAGGTGCTTCCTTGACCGTCAACGATAATGACATTCAGATAACAAATAATCTGACCATTGATAATACTACCGTCAACCTTGGTAGTAACATCCTCACCATTGGGGAGAGTACAGCAAGTGTGGGGTCAATTTCAAAAAATGATCCAGCCATTATCAACGGTCAGGTTCAAAGATTCATTGATCAGACAGGAGTAGATTTCGAATTCCCCATCGGTTCAGGCGGCTTAGATAAATCAATGACTTTGAATTTTAATGCGCTGACCGCCGGATCAGTGATCGCCGAATTCATCGATTCTACTCCTGGGTCTCTATCAAACGCTCCTTTGGATGATAATGGATTTGATATCAACAACACCTATTTAGAGGGATATTGGAAGCTGACAACTGCAAATTCAGTTTCCTCTTCAGACTTTAATATGACAGTTAAGGCGAATGGTTTTTCTTCATTCGGTCTAGATGAAGATACTAGACTGGTCTCGCGTTCATCGAGTAGTTCAGACTGGGTTGTCAGCGGAAATCACGTGGACAATGGAGCGACGTTTGTTTCTCCTACAATCAAGCGGAATAACATTTCAATCTTGTCAGGTGAATATGGTCTAGCTTCAGGGGATGATTGCGTGCGCCCTGCCACCACCAGCATTGTTGGTGATAGTGAGGTTTGCAGTGGTTCATCCAGTTCTTATCAAACCACAGGAACGGCATTGTCTACTTTCTCTTGGGAAGTAATAGGAGGAGTCATTACTACAGGGGGTAATTCAGGTAGTGGCACAGAGGCAGATCCGTCAATCGTCTCTGGTCAAGACTTGACCAGTATTGATGTGACTTGGGCAAGTGGTGGTACAGGATCCGTCCGGGTTACCGAAGATAATAGCACTTCAGGAGAATCAAATCCGTGTGGAGTTGGAGATCAGATAGAATTAGTGGTTCAAGTTAATACCTTGCCTACTTCTGCTATCTCAGGAAATACGTCACCATTAACAGGGTCTTCTGGATTGACGTACGCTGTGGAATCAACACCAGGATATACGTATGCATGGTCCATTTCACCGGCTGGAAATCACAATGTTATTAATCCTACCAATTCAGCACAAGCAACAATTGATTGGGTAAATGGAGGTTCAGATGCAACCGTGGGAGACTATGTAATATCAGTGATTGCAAGTTCAACAGGTTGTGTAGATGCAGACCCTGTTACTTTAAATGTTTCAGTGACGGGTGCTTTTCAAAGTACAACCGATGGTAATTGGAACCTCGGAAGTACTTGGGGTAATGGAGGTGATAACGTGGCTGGCTCGGGTTATCCAGGAGCCAGTGATAATGCCATTGTCACAAATACGGTTACGGTTACGGAGGATGCCTCGGTAAATACCCTCTTCTTGAAAGAATCAGGATCATTGATCATACAAGACGGTGATCCACTAACCATAAATGGTGATTTTACACTGGATGGTACGGTAAATAGTTTGGAGCAGGGAAATAATGTGACCGTATCGATTTTTATGAGGGGAAATGGAGCCATTTTGGATGGAACAGGAAGTTTCGGTGCAACAGGAAACCAAAGGGACGATGACAATGCTTTGATAGTCTTGGCTGCAAATACAACTATTGCAAGTACAGCTGATCTGACTTTGACCAATCTGGCAGATGCAAGAAATAGGCAGGTATTAGAAGTTGATAATGATGTGGTGGTCACTAATCTTGGTTCAGTTACAATTGATCCGCATCTCATAGGAGGGAATGCAAATTCGACATGGATCAATGATGATGGTGCGTCTTTGTCGGTGGGTAGGGACTTGTTTGCTGCTAATGGAAACCTGGTAGCTTCAGCTCCGGGAAACACAGTAGAATACAATGGAGGTGTTGCGCAGAACATAAAGGTGCCACAAAGCAGCATCTATGAAAATTTGATTATCTCGGGAAGTAATGTCAAGACACTACAGAGTGAAACTTCCATTACGGGTACACTCTCCATATCCAGTACTTTGGAGCCGGGTGGAAATAATCTTCTCATCCAAGGAAATTATAATAACCAAGGAGTCTTTAATGATGCAGGTACCACGCTATTCTTTATTGGTACTAACAATCAGACTTTTGTTTCCTCCTCGGATGAGGTCTTAGATAATCTGACTATCAACAAAACTTCTGGTACAGTTACTTCTAGCAGTAACATTCAGGTTAATAATACCCTCACCCTAACCGGCGGAAACCTGGATATGCAGGATAATAGATTGCTACTGGGGTTTGGAACAGGGGCCAATGAAGAGGGAACTTTGATTCATTCGTCTCCCTCTACAATTATTGGAGAATTTGCCAGATACATCAATGGAGCTCAGGTCTTCGATTTTCCTGTAGGTACTGCTAACAACCTAAACACTGCTAGAGCACAAGTTAATGTACCAGCTAGCCCAGCAGGTATTTTAGCAGTAGCATTCATCAATTCGAATCCAGGATCCGATGGTTTGGATTTGGATGACAATGGGACTTCCATATTTAACAATTACTTCGAAGGATATTGGACACTTAATGCGGAGAGTGGATTGAGTAGTACAGATTACAATGTGGATTTGTTACTGAATGGCTTTAGCAGCTTTAATACTTCATTAGCTCGTGTAATTACTAGAGCCAACTCCGGTTCTGATTGGACTGCCAATGGAACACACCAGAGCTTGGCAGATGGTTTTGCTCAACGAGATGGTGTATCCATCCTTGGAGCCGAATTTGGGATTGGAGATATAACCAATTGTTTGAGTCCGTCGACGGATGTGATTACAGCCTCTGCTACAGAGATTTGTACAGGACAAACCGGAGTGACGTATACTGCTGTAAATGGATTAGCAGGTTCAACCTACACATGGGAAGTAGTTGGAGGATTGATTAGCGGGGGTTCGGGAACAGGTACAGCCGCCGATCCCAGCACGATTTCTGGACTAGGTAGTGGAGGATTGCAGACAATCACAGTCGACTGGGGTGCTACAGGTCTTGAGGGTTCAGTTCAGGTAGTGGAGGATAACTCTTTCTTACCAGGATGTGGTGCTGGAGAGCCCATTGTTCTGACGGTCAATGTCAACCCGCTACCAACTTCTGAGATTTCTGGGCCTACCAGCGCAAGCCGATCTCAATCTACTTCGTATACTGTTGAGGCGAATACAGGGTATAGCTACAATTGGACAGTTGACGCTGGAACAGGAAATACGATCAGTAGTGGGGATGGTACAAATGCAATCACCATTGATTGGGGGACTGCAGCTGGAACGTATCAAGTATCAGTCGTTGGAGTTCCTCCTGGAGGTTGTGCGAATGCCGCAGCGGTTACATTGGATGTTGAAGTATCCGATGCGTTTCAATCGGTTCAAAACGGAAATTGGAATTTAGGTAGCACCTGGGGGAATGGGGGAGACAATACCGCCGGGTCAGGATACCCAGGTA
>JABSPG010000042.1 GCA_013214445.1 Ekhidna sp.
CCCGGTCCTGGTACGGTTAGTTGTCCTGTGTGGTAGAGATTTTTGAGCTTCTTGTTTTTTAAGGCGGGTTTTAAAATGGCTGTTTGGCGAAGCGTGTTTGCCAAACCATATGCATTTCCTTTGAAAGAATGATAGTCTGACTGAAAATCCTTGTGTGCGTAACTTCTCTTTGAAATGACGTGTTCTCGAATACTTTCACCAGTATACTTCTCCAGCTTGTCCATGGTGACGTTGTAATACTTTTCCCGTATCTCGTCTGTGTCCTCTATGTCAGGTGCTACTGGAATTAAAATAAACATGTTTTCCATACCAGCAGGAGCCACCCTGTCATCTGTCTTACTCGTAAGTGAAACGTAGGTCAGAGGCTTGGTTGGCCACTTTGGATCTTCATATATCTCTTTAGAATGGAGGTTGAAATCTTCGTCAAAAAACAGATTGTGATGTAATAGTTTAGGAAGTTTCTTGTTTATGCCAAGGTAGAATAGCAAGGAGGAAGGTGCCATGGTTCTTTTATCCCAGTATTCCGGTGTATAGTTTCGGTAGGCTTCTGGTAAGACTTCCTGATCGATGTGATGGTAATCCGCAGATGCCACTACAATATCTGTTTCGAGCAAGGTATTGGATTGAACTCCTATAATCCTTCTATCCTCGATAGTGAAAGATCTCACTTCGTCTTCTAGTTGGAAAGTAACTCCGAGTTCTTTTGCGAGTGTTGTCATACCCTCTGAGATTTTGCACATACCCCCATCTGGATACCAAGTGCCTAGTGCCATGTCTGCATAATTCATCAAGCTGTATAAGGCAGGGGTATTTGCAGCAGTAGCTCCGAGAAACAAGACTGGAAACTCTACCAATTGAACTAAACGTTCATCTTTGAAGTGTTTCCTGACATGTTTTGACATAGAGGTGAATACGTCCATTTTCAGAAGACCTTTCAGCAGCTGAATATCAATGAATTCGGTTAGTGATCTGCTAGGTTTATAAACAAGTTTTTTCACACCAACCTCATACTTGTATGCCGCTTGTTCAAGGAAGGATCTTAATTTCTCTGCACTGCCGGGTTCTATATTTTCGAACAGGAGCTCCAGCTCTTGCATTTTTGCTGGTATGTCTAGCTCACTTTCAGAAAAGACTACTTTGTACGAAGGATCTAGTCTTATCAAATCATAGTAGTCTTCTACAGATTTTCCGAAAATTTTGAAAAACCGTTCAAAGACGTCTGGCATCCAATACCAAGATGGTCCCATATCCCAGGTGAAACCTTGGTCGGAATATATTCTAGCTCTGCCACCTGTTTGGTCATTCTTTTCAATGACCGTAACGTCATATCCCATTTGTGCTAAATGGCAGGAACAAGAAAGGCCGGAAAATCCGGCCCCTACTACTACTACTCTACTATGATTATCTTTAGTTGGCATATACTTTTAAACCCTTTTTCAGCTCTTTCCTGGCTATGTGAATTCGATTTTTCACTGTGCCTATCGGAATGTTCAACTTATCAGCTATTTCGTGATACTTAAAGCCTCTAAAATACATGGTAAATGGTACTTTGTACATATCCTTAAGTCCACTAATTGAAGCTTGAATGTCTTTCATTACAAAATTACCCTGAGCCCCATTCTCAATTACGGTTGCGCTTGAGTTCAAGAAGTGGTTGTTTTCTGTTGTGTCTATGAAAGTATTTCTTCTTACCATTCGCTGGTAGTTTGTAATGAATGTATTTCGCATAATCGTATACATCCATGCCTTTAGGTTGGTGCCGTCTTGAAATTTATCTCTATTACTGTACGCCTTAAACACGGTCTCTTGCAGTAAGTCATTTGCTTCCTCACCGTCTTTGGTAAGTTTTAAAGCATATGGCTTTAATGAACTGGTGAGATTCTCAATTTTGTATCCGAATTCTAGTGCAGTCATTTTGTTTAAGGTTTAGTTTTAAATGTTAAACGAAGATAACACAACTATGTTTAACAAACAATAGGAATCGTTAAACAAAATACTGAACACGCTAAAAATTGGCCGTGGAATGTTGTATTAAGTCCTCGAATTGATTAATGACACTCATCCCTTCAGGAATTTCTAGATCCTGTCCAACAATTCTATTCCCAGTTATTAGTATTTCCGAATCCTTAAACTTTGACTTAAGCTTTTCAACATAGCTTTGAACCTGATTTGGTTCGGGAACTGTGGTGACAGCTGTTAAGATATAGTCAGGCTCTAATTTGTGATAAACTTCTTCTAGGGCGTTCAATGGAACTGTCTGACCGAAAAAAATCGTTCTATTCCCTTTTGACCTTATTATATAGTTGGCAAACAAAAGCCCCAATTCATGCAGTTCTCCTTCGGGGAGAAACAGGATATATAAGTCTCCGCCTTCATGAAGTTTCATGGAATCTGTCGCAGATATGAGCTTCTGTCTAACGAGGTGCGTGATGAAGTGTTCCTGAGCTGGATTGATAGCATTGGTCAACCAAAGCACGCCAATCTTTCGCATGAAGGGATAAATGATCTTCATCATCACTTCCTCAAAACCTAGCTTGGAAATATTGTATTCTAATGTCTCAGTAAAACCACCCTCGTCCATATCGATCATAGAAAGTGTAAGGGCACTTATTTGGTCTTCATATGAAGCACTTTCGAAACCAATGTTTCTTACTTGCTCTTGCAGCTCATCGTGCTGCATGGCTACAATCTTACTGATTTTTGTGCCGTTGTTTTTGAGTGTAGCTATGTTTAGTATGAGTTTGAGATCATCATCATTGTAGTAACGAATGTTAGTAGATGTTCTCTGTGGAGAAAAAAGATCGTACCGCTGCTCCCAAATCCGTATGGTATGAGCTTTTATACCAGACAGATGTTCAAGATCTTTAATTGAATATACACTCATGCCCATGATAACTTACATTTGCTGCGATTGTTTAGAATCACATTGGTGATTGGTCGATTCGTGAAAGTAAGAATATATTTTAAAACTATTGAAATGGTATTATATAACGTCACTGTAAATATTGATAAGGATGT
Organism: Ekhidna sp.; assembly: GCA_013214445.1. GTDB lineage: Bacteria > Bacteroidota > Bacteroidia > Cytophagales > Cyclobacteriaceae > Ekhidna. The sequence goes on from JABSPG010000042.1 coordinate 3,019, forward strand.
GGAGCAAGACTGGATTGGTTGGATGAAGGAAACGCATATTCCGGAAGTGATGGACACTGGTTTTTTCTCCGATTATAGAATGATGCGGATGCTTTCCCAAGCTGAGGATGAAACAGGAGCGACTTACGCCATTCAGTATATGACTGAGACACTGGGGAAATTGGAGACGTATTTAGATACTGTGGCGCCAAAAATTCAAAAAAAGTCCATAATTAGATACGGAACGAAAATGGCTGCATTTAGAACTGTGCTAGAAGAGGTTTAGTAATCAATGTGGCAGTTGATCCAGTCATCTTCAAAACGAGTTGGATAGTTCTTGTAAAAATTTATGGCCGGAGTATTCCAATCAAGGACTTGCCACATCATCCCTGTACAATTCAATTCCTTTCCAATGGCGAGGGTCCTTTCAAACAGAGCTTTGCCGGCACCAATCCCCCTTTTTGACTCTGTTACAACCAAATCTTCTAAATAAAGTCTCTTACCTTTCCACGTACTATACCTAAAGTAGTAGATGGAGGTGCCAATAATTATTTCATTTTCTACGGCTACTATGAATCCAAATACTGGATTTTCTCCAAATCCATCTTCTTCCATTTGTTGTACGGTGTTTGCAACTTGATCTAGGGATTTTTCATAATCAGCTAGTTCTTTTATCAATTCTAGTACTGATGGCAGGTCAGTTTTTTCTCCTTTTCTAATTACTATCATAAAATATTTACCCCCTGCCAAGCAAAAGACAGGGGGCATTTTTAAATCTACATATCCTTTTTAGCAATTTCAGGAATCACTCCCATATTGTACCATGCAAAGGAATATCTATCAGCTACTTGCTCGATGGTTTTAGAAATTGGTGTGCCAGCTCCATGTCCTGCGTCTGTTTCTATTCTGATAACCACTGGATTGTTTCCTACATGATTCTCTTGCAGCGTAGCAGCAAATTTGAAAGAGTGAGCAGGAACTACTCTATCGTCATGGTCCGCTGTAGTAACCATCGTTGCTGGATACTCAACACCCGGCTTGAGTGCATGAACCGGAGAGTAATTTCTCAGATACTCAAACATCTCTTTGGAATCCTCTGAGGTGCCGTAATCTGATGCCCAACCAGCCCCAGCAGTGAACTTATGGTAACGAAGCATATCCATAACACCAACAGCTGGAAAGGCAACCATGGTGGCTCCAACAAGCAATCCACCGTTAGATCCACCTCTAATGGCTAGATAGTCATTGGAAGTGTACTTATTTTCAATAAGCCATTCTCCCGCAGCAATGAAATCATCGAATACATTTTGCTTTTGCATTTTGGTGCCAGCCTTATGCCATTTCTCTCCATATTCACCACCACCACGCAGGTTGGGCTGTGCGTAGATGCCTCCGTTTTCCAGCCATAAGATACGACTGGTGCTGAATGAAGGCCTCAAGCTGATGTTAAATCCGCCGTAAGCATAGAGCTCCGTTGCATTTTTCCCGTCTAATTCTAGTCCTTTTTTGTGAACTATAAACATTGGAACTTTTGTCCCGTCCTTGCTTTCGTAAAAGACCTGCTTTGTTTCGTAATCGTCTGGATTAAAATCGATTTTAGGTTGTTTGTAGAGCTGAGATTCTCCAGATGGGATGTCAAACTTATAAATAGAGGAAGGGTAGGTGAAAGAAGTAAAAGTGTAGTAGATGAAGTCTTTGTCATTATCAGTGCCAAATCCATAGACACTTCCAATCGCAGGAAGTTCGACTTCTCTTACCAGCTCTCCTTTCGTAGTGTACTGTTTTATTTCTGTTTTTGCATCAACTAAATAATTTGTAAATAAATACCCACCGCCAGTTGAAGCACTCAACACGTTTTCTGTCTCAGCGATCACATCCTGCCAAGTAGAAGTGGATGGATCTGAGATGGTTGTTTCTACAATTCGTTGATTTGGGGCTTCATGATTTGTCTGTATTAAGATTCTGTCACCCTCTGTGTGAAGCACGTATTCGTCTGTTTCTATATCCTCATCTACAGCTATGATTTCGCCATTGTTGGCCAAGTCTTTTATGAAAAGTTTGTTTCCACTGGTACTTACGGCAGCACTTATTACCAAGTAGCGATTGTCTTCAGTGACATATCCACCTACATATCTATATGGATTTTCCTCTCCGCCAAAAACTAGCTGGTCTTCTGATTGGGAGGTTCCAAGTTGGTGATAGTATAGCTTGTGAATTTGTGTTTTTGCCGAAAGCTCACTTCCTTCCTTTGGTTTGTCATAGCTACTGTAGTAGAAACCTTCATTACCATTCCAACTGAGTCCACTAAACTTAATATTGTGAAGGGTATCTTCTACCATTTCTAGCGTTTCTGTATCGATTACGATGGCTTTCCGCCAATCTGATCCACCGATAGAAATTGTATAGGCGTATAGAGATCCATCATCGGTAAAGCTGGAACCCGCAAGTGAGATTGTTCCATCCTCCGAAAACTTGTTGGGGTCTAGAAATACACTTTCTGTACCTTCACTATCTTTTCTATAAAGCACACTTTGGTTTTGAAGTCCATCATTTTGGTAGAAGTATTCATAGTTACCTTCTTCAAAAGGAGCAGAAACTCTTTCATAGTCAAATAGCTGCTCTAGTCTCGTTTTGATCTTGTCTCTAAAATCGATTTGATTGAGGTATGAAAATGTCACCTCATTTTGTGCTTTGACCCAGTCAGCAGTTTCCTGTGATAGGTCATCTTCTAGCCATCGGTATGGATCGGGCACCTCTTGCCCGAAGTAAGTGTCTACTGTATCAACTTTATTTGAAACTGGATAGGTGAGTTTAGAGCTACTGTCATCTGTCGCTTGACATCCTATAAGTAGGAAGATCAGTAAAAGCTTTGTTATGTGTTTCATAGTCTGTTTTTTGAATTAGGCCATGAAGTTAGCAATCAAGGCTCTAAAATCACTATTTCCTGATTTCTTTGAACCCGAGATAGGAATGCAAAACATCCGGCATTTTGATGGAGTCACCATCCTGATTGTTTTCTAGGATAGCAGCCATAATCCTAGGTAAAGCCAGCGCACTTCCGTTCAAAGTATGACCTAATTCCTTTTTTCCTTGTTTGTTTTTTATTCTCAATTTCAATCGGTTTGCTTGGAAGGCCTCAAAGTTGGATACGGAACTCACCTCCAGCCATTTTTCTTGTGCAGCAGAGTAAACCTCAAAGTCGTAGGTAATGACCGATGTGAATCCGAGATCTCCTGCACAAAGTCTCAAAATTCTGTAAGGCAGGTTTAGCGACTTTATAATATCTTGCACATGTGCGACCATTTCATCTAGCACAGCATATGATTTGCTTGGCTCCACCACTTGCACTACTTCCACCTTATCAAATTGGTGTAGACGATTGAGTCCTCTCACATGAGACCCCCAAGAACCAGCTTCTCTTCTAAAGCATGGAGTGTGACCTGCATGCTTGATGGGGAGCTGATCCTCTTTTAAGATCACATCTCTGTACATGTTGGTGATTGGAACTTCAGCTGTTGGGATCAAGTATAAATTACTTGCTTCCATTTGATACATCTGTCCTTCCTTATCAGGAAGTTGACCTGTACCTAAACCTGAAGCCTCATTAATAACTACAGGAGGCTGTACTTCCTCATAGCCTGCATCCACAGCCTTGTCAAGAAAGTAGTTGATTAGTCCTCTCACTAATCTTGCGCCTTCTTTCTTGTAAAAAGGAAAGCCTGCACCACTTACCTTATTTCCAAGTTCAAAATCAACGATATCAAATTCTTCAATTAATTCCCAATGCGGCTTTTTGTGTTCCTTGAGTTCTGGGATGGCTCCATCATCAATCTTTACAACCTCATTGTCATCTTCTGATTTGCCAGCAGGAACGGAAGAATGCGGTATGTTGGGAATATTATAAAGAAGCTTTGTCAAGGTAGATTCCAAAGCATTTAACTCTTCGCCCATGGCCTTACTTTGTTGCTTTAGGTTAGAGGTTCTTTCTTTAATTTTATTTACCTCTTCCTTTTTTCCTTGCTGAAAAAGCTGTCCTATTTCTTTTGCAAGTTTGTTTGATTCATGCAGTACATCATCGAGTTCGCCTTGAAGCTTTTTTCTATCAGCATCTATCGTTAGAACCTCGTTTAGATGAGATTCTGCATCTTCAAAACCTCTCTTTTTAAGCCCTTCCAGACATCTATCAAATTCTTTCTCGATTGTACTAACCTGCAGCATAAAATATCATTTTATAATGGCGAGCAAAGAAAAATGATTTTGTATTGAAAAAGGGTGAATCTGATCAATTAGTGAAATATTAGTGGGCATTTGTGAAATAGTTGGGGATATCCTATTATTGCATTGCAACTCATGAAAAGCTCATCCGGGTTTTTCAGCTTTCAATTAAAGCAAAACCATATACCCCGAATCTTCGGAACTTTTATTACAATTTAAATTTTTGAAACCCACTTTTACAAACAGTTATGTACACACTAGATGATCTTAGTGTTATGCTGCTATCAGAGTTAAAAGAAATAGCAGAGAAACTAGGAGTTAAGAACTACAAAAAACTCACAAAGCAAGACCTCATTTATGCTATCCTTGATCACCAGGCAAGCATGCCTGAAAGCGAAATAAAGAAAATCAAGAGTGGAGCAGTGAGTGATGCTTCGGAAGAAGCACCTAAAGAAAAGAAAGAAAAGAAGCCAAGGGCTAAAAAAGATAGTCCTAAAAAAGAGAAGACTGATTCAAAGAAGGCGGAAGGGAAACCTGAAAAGGAATCTGCAGAGAAGAAAAGCGATAAAAAGCTGGAGGAAAAATCAGATAAAAAATCTGACGATGGTAACGAAGAAAGACAGGAGCGAGATAAGCAAAGAGCGGAGCGAGAAGCGGAACGTCAGGAAAAAAGAAGAAAGAAGGAAGCCTACAACGAAGAAATCAAAGAATTTGATGGAGTTATAGAGAATGAAGGAGTGTTGGAGATCATGCAAGATGGCTATGGATTCTTGAGGTCAAGTGATTACCACTATTTAGCCAGCCCCGATGATATCTATGTGTCTCCATCTCAAATAAAGCTCTTCGGTTTAAAGACCGGGGATACTGTAAAAGGGCAGATCAGACCACCGAAAGATGGTGAAAAGTACTTTGCGTTGCTTAAGGTAGACACAGTTAATGGAAGAACTACCGAGGAGGTAAGAGACCGAGTAGCATTTGAGTACTTGACTCCCCTGTTCCCGCAAGAAAAACTTAATCTGAGCACCAAGCCGGACAATTATTCTACAAGAATCCTGGATTTGTTTTCTCCAATTGGAAAGGGACAAAGAGGCATGATTGTAGCACAACCTAAAACAGGAAAAACAGTACTTCTGAAAAATGTTGCAAATGCGATAGCAGAAAACCATCCTGAGTGCTATCTGATGGTACTGCTGATTGATGAACGCCCTGAGGAGGTGACAGACATGGCAAGATCAGTCAAGGGCGAAGTTGTAGCTTCAACCTTTGATGAGCAAGCTGACAAGCATGTGAAAGTTTCAAACATGGTATTGGAGAAAGCCAAAAGGATGGTGGAGTGCGGTCATGATGTGGTAATACTTCTTGATTCAATTACCAGACTGGCTCGAGCTCACAATACAGTGGTTCCTTCTTCTGGTAAGATTCTGTCTGGAGGTGTTGACGCCAACGCACTTCACAAACCAAAGAGATTCTTTGGAGCAGCAAGAAATGTTGAAAATGGGGGTTCACTTACAATCATAGCAACAGCTTTGATTGAGACAGGCTCGAAGATGGATGAGGTTATTTTTGAAGAATTCAAAGGAACCGGTAATATGGAACTTCAGCTTGATAGAAAACTATCTAATAAGCGTGTGTATCCTGCGATCGATGTTCCTGCTTCTGGTACAAGAAGAGAGGATCTGTTGATGGATCCTGAAGAGCTGAAACGAGTATGGATTCTTCGTAAGTTTATGTCAGACATGAACAGCATTGAGGCCATGGAATTCCTTCTAAGCAAAATGAAAGGGACAGCCAACAACGATGAGTTCTTGGTCAGTATGAATGGCTAATTCATCGAAAGGAAAATTATTTGAAGCCAAACCTTTGGGGGTTTGGCTTTTTTTGTTGTTTTTAGAGTATATAACATTTTGAGAAAGGGTTAATCACAATCATTATAAACTCATGAAAAAACTAATTACGCTATTACTAGTCTCTGTTATTGCAGCGGGATGCAATTCAGATGAATCTGAGAATCCCAATGGGCAAGATATGACCTCAGCTGAGGTGTCCGCCAGGATCGTTGAAATAGGAAATGCTGCATCCGCTGATATCTTGAGTATGGTGCAGTCGGAAGGAGTCACTGCTCTTTTGAGCTTAGTCGAACTGTTTGCTGATTTTGATGAATTCTCGAGTAAACCAGATCAACGAAAATGGACTAAGGAAAAGCTAGATATCATAACGCGCTATTTCATTACTGGACCAACAGCGAGGGTGACAGATGATGACTTTTCCTTTGATGATATTAAAGGCATATACGAGTGGAATCCTAATTCCGAAGAATTTGAGAGGACTGGAGAAAGCCCGTCATTCATAGTGTTGTTCCCTGCAGAGGGATCTGAAACAAACAATGCTGCTTTGGAGATCACAGATCTTCAATTTGTTACGTTTAATGAGGTGGATGAGTGGGGAAGTTATCAGGTTACTTTACCAACATCTTTTGATGGATCACTAGCGGTTGATGAAGTGACTTACATAACATTGACAGCATCCGCAAATTGGCTAGACGATGGTCTCCCTGAGTCAGCATCTGTCGACCTTTTCTTATCACCATTTAGATTCAATATGAATTTTGATGACTCAAATGCAATAAGTTCTTCGTTGAGTGCCTCGTTGACCAAAGAAGCGACTACTTTGATGGGAGTAGATCTAAATGTTGATTTTAATTCTGCTGAAAAAGAAGAACCAGCAAATATTGATGGATTTGTGGAATATGGCGGGTTAAAGCTCTCAGGCAATATTGATATTGCTGGAATTGAGTCAGGTTTATATGATGAGTTTGGTGAAATGAAAGATGGTTTTAACCTAAACGATTACATAGATCTTGAAGTATTACTAGACGATGTGAAAGTTGGGGATATCTTAGTTGAGGAGGACATCATATATATTGTGTATCTGGATGGTGAAAGAGAAATATTAGAGCAACTCTTGGAGTCTATCATTGCTGAAATAGACTCTTCTATGGAAGATGTATTTGAGGGAATCAGTAGCAATCAGAACATTGAAGGCTGACGCTGAGTTCTCGCTAGAACAGGAGGATTTTAAGAGCCAGACCTTTAGGGGTCTGGCTTTCTTTTTGTGTCTTTAGATAGACTGCAAACCTGAAGAGATACCCCCATGAAAAAGTATTTTTCTGTACTCCTTTTGATCCTTACTGCTCTTTCATGTGACGAGACCGATACTGAAGATAATTTGACTTCTGTTGAAAACCCTTTGGAGATAGTAGAGAGCTCAATTATCAATATGATTGGTGATATGACCTCCATTGGCAGCACAAAAGGAGCTCTGGCACTGCGGAGTTTAGCCGATTTAATCGAGTTGGATTTAGAGGAAATTGGCCTAGCTAAAAATGGCCATTTGCAGTCATTTATAGTAAAGGCAACTGTTGATAGCGATCCCAATCTTTTGGCGGAGCTTCATGGAACCTATACCTGGGATTTTGATAAGCAAGAATTTATCAGAACCGAATCAGAGGGATTAATCATACGATTTCCTTCTGGTGCTTCAAGCTTCAATAATTCTGAACTCACAATTAGGGAATTAAGGTCTAGTGGATTAAAGCAGGTTAATCTCCCAACATCTATTGAAGCTACTTTGACCGTGGATGGAGAGCAGGTCTCCAAACTCATATTCGAAGTAGAGTGGTCTATGACTGGTTTACCGGTTTCCTCTTCGATTATTTTCGAGTTGGATCCTTACATTTTTTCCGTCAATTTCGATGACACATTTGATCAGAAATCCTCCCTACTTGCTTCAATTTCGGAGGCAGAGAGTACGCTGATTGCAGTCGATCTTTCTGTTGAATTTGTTTCAAGTCGAAAAGAAGAGTTTATGGCGTTGAATGGAGGTGTAAAGTACAAGGACTTCTCTCTAGATGGCAAGATGGACATTGTAAATTTGGAGGAAGAATTTGATCCAAATGACTTCATCGATCTATTGCTCTACCATAATGAAGAAAAAATTGGACAGCTTGTCTTTCAATTAGATGAAGTTTCTGGTGAATTTATGCCCTTTGTGGAATTCACGGATGGTACTGTGATATCTGTAGATGAACTCATTGAACCGCTTAAAAATCAAATAGAGATTTTTCTTAAGGGTTTCTAATTGTCACTTATGAAAATTTCCCATCCACATAGTCTTGCAGATAGCTGTACTTACTTGTCAGCTTTCCATCCTGAGCTATAGTGGCTCCTTTGATAATGCCTTTTGAATCTCCTTCTAGTAAATGAGGAATTACATTGTTGAGTAATTCATGTCCGAAGCTTTCTGAAGCATCCCTTGGAAGTTCACAAGGTAAATTATCTACAGCCATTACGGTGATGTTACCTTCGTCTGTAAGCGCTTGCTCCACTAAATCATCCGTAGGGTTATAATCATAGATTGGATCATCAATTGTACTGGGTTTTTTAGTAGAAGGAATTGAACCTTCAATATCACAGGTGATGTCCGCTATTACTTTGATGTCGAAATCATCTTTGACAATGTCTTGTCTGGTGAAAAGTACGGGGGCTGCAGGATCCCAATAGGCACAAGCAATCAACAGATCTGTTAGGCGTGCGTATTTCAAAAAATCACTCTCATAAAGTTCCGGGCTTTTGTAGAATTCACTCCTATGAAATTCACCACCATCAATTTTCTTGTTGTAGTCGCGAGAATTGAGTTGGGTGAATACGGGGGTGTCAAATCTCTCATTGAGAAAATCATGGGGAGTTACTTTTTGTATTCCAGTGCCTAGTAAAACTTCCATGGCTCCTTTAGTAACCCTTCCACCTCCGGTTAGGGCTATTTTTATATTTGGTAGCTCAACCTTTGTTAACTCTGTCTTCAGGTCCGCATAGTCGAAGCACTCATGGGCTTTCCTGAGTGAAAAAAGATTGTATCGCTGGCCGTAGGTCAGCAGCCCATTGTAAGCTCCTACTATCCCGGCCCATCTACCAAAGGCAATTACCCTGTTCCCATTTTCATTCGTGAGTGTCTCCCAATCTATGAGTCGAATCTTCTTTTCAAGTATCGATTGAAGCAGCCCTCTGTTGTAATCTTGTTTCTTTATCGTATGTGAAAAAAAGAAATGAGTTTTCTCTGCCTTTAGCTCAGAAATAGGCACTTCTTTTACACCCAACAGGATGTCGCAATCATCTACAGAATCTACAACCTCAAGTCCTTGGGCTTTGTAGTCTTCGTCAGAAAAGCACCTAATGTCGCTAGTTTGGATAACTACGTCCACATTGAAATTATCCTTCAATTCTCTTGCTTGCTTAGGTGTAAGGGGTACTCTTCTGTCAATAGGAACTTTACCTTCTTTGATGATGCCAATCTTTTTCATTTCTACTGTCCTGCTTTTTTTGTTCTAAGCTGCCTTCGATAATTAGTGTTCTGATTAGGAGTCTTCCTTCTTGAGGTCATCTAGATCATCACGATCTTTTAGTTTTTTGTCCTCTACGTTCTTGTTGAGAAATTTATTCAGTTTCTCAATTGGCATGTTTGATGAAATCTCTCCAAATGAGTCTACACTTAATTCCAGTCCATCCAGATCTTTATGAACACGGGCTTTTTCTTTTTTTGCCATAATTTTTTTTGTTACCTCTTGCTTAACGTTGCAATAGAATTTTTGATTCGGTTTCCAGCTTTGGGCCCTCCTAGAATCTCAATGATGGTCATCAGGTCTGGACCTGAACCTTGGCCTGTCAATGCTAATCGGAGTGGTTGCATGAACTGACCGGGTTTGAAGCCCTCCCCTTCTAAAGCTTCCCAAAATAGCGTTTTTGCTTCATCAGCAGATATCATTTCTTTCTCGTTCAGTTTATCTGCAAAATGGGTAAGAGCTATTGGTGTATCACCTTTCCATTTTTTCTTGAGAACCTTCTCATCAAAATCTGTAGGATCTATAAGGATTGATAGTGCATTTGATGCAAACTCGCCAGGATAGGTCACCCGTTCTTTCAGCAGATCAATAAGCTGTAACCCTACTTCTTCAGAGCAATTCAAATTATGATTATCGTTTAGATCGCTAATCAAGCTATCGAGAAAATGACTTGATGAAGTGCTTCTGATGTATTGTTGGTTGAACCATTTTGCTTTTTCAAAGTCGAATTTGGTTCCTGCTTTATTGATACGTCTTTCCGAAAACTCCTGGACTAATTCTTCCAAGGAAAAAATCTCTTGCTCTGTACCTGGATTCCACCCTAAGAAAGACAAAAAGTTAATCAATGCCTCGGGCAGAAATCCGAGTTCTTTAAAACCTGTCGAAAGCTTTTTTTCTTCCGGGTCCGTCCAGTCAAGAGGAAATATTGGAAAACCGGCCTTATCTGCTGCTCTTTTGCTCAGCTTACCGTTTCCATCAGGTTTTAAAATCAAAGGTAGATGAGCGAATTGGGGCATCTCATCTTCCCATCCCAGAAACTGATAAAGTAATACGTGCAGCGGTGCAGATGGCAGCCATTCTTCGCCCCTGATTACATGAGTAATCTTCATCAAATGGTCATCTACAATATTTTCCGATTTTTAAATCAGTTTTCAATGGTAACCTTAACACTCTCTTTTCATAATAATATGCTTTGGCCCTTTGAACATTTGACCTTTGAAAGGG
>JABSPG010000420.1 GCA_013214445.1 Ekhidna sp.
ACAATGTTTTCTTATGGGCTGAAGGTCAAATGGAAGGTGAAAATCTTTCTAAAGAAGAATTTACACTTTTGTCAGTAATCAAAGATTTGGAGTCAGAATTAAAAGATCGTCTGGACAAGAAGGGAATCAGTCTTGCATATGAAACTGCAAAGGAAATTACTTTGTATTCTGACGCTGGAATCGTTAGGATCTTACTCAGAAATCTTATTGTAAATGCAATAAAATACTCTCATCCCAATTCTTCAATTGAGATCAATTGCATCAGAGGAAACCAAACGAATGTATTGGAAGTAATCGATACAGGGATAGGAATGGCGGAGGAGACAGTCAATGGCTTGTTTACCGGAGAAATTGACTCTACTGATGGAACTGCAGGTGAGAAAGGAAATGGATTGGGACTGGCTTTGTGCTATGATTTCGTCAGAAGACTAGGAGGTACGATTGCAGTTGAGAGTACGCTGGGTAAAGGATCTGTTTTTAGGGTAACAATCAAAGACTAAGAAACTCTTTCAGCGATAAGTATTTGAGGCTTTTTCTTTAAATCTCTGTACCCAATAAGAAAGTAATTACCTCCATCTTTTAGCTTCCATTTTTTCTTTAAGTCGGTAGCATTCTGCGGATGATTCCTAGTCAGTACATTTATTTTCCCATTGATCGCATATTTTTTCAAGGCAGTCTTGGTAGCAGGTTCAATGACTTGAAAAATTCTTCCAGGAAAACTGCTTTTTAAGTTTGATGAGGTATATAGATGCGTGTTTTCTCCAAGCTTTTGCAGCTCAAAATCAAGGGCTATCTTATTGAAAGCTCCCGCCTTTAATATTGATGCGTTTGGTTCCAAAATAAATTGCTTAGCGTCACTTAACTGTGATTTACTGTTTGATTCTTCGCTGAGTAGAAATGAATAAGTTTTTTGATCAGAAGCGAGATTGGTGCAAGTAATAGTTGGTTCATCAGGATAATTTGATTCGATCGCTAGCAGAAGTTCTTTACAATCGTTTTTGACTGAAACACTATGTATTTCTTTAAGACCTTTGATTGATCGGAAGATTGATTTGATGTCTAAGAGAGGTGAGTACTTCACTAGAATTTGACTTACTCTTTCCGTTAGGATAGGCAGTAGGTCAAGTAAATTCGGCGAGCAATCGACGATCTTGAATATTCTGTTTTTGTGTTTATCTCTACGTGCGGGATCTATATAGACCGAGACGCTATTTCCGTTTTCTCGAAGGGTAGATATGTAGTTTTCTGCTTCATCATTTTTTATCTCAATATCCTTTTTTAGGATTTTAGTGTTGTGTGCAAAAACTTGGCAAAGTTCCTTATTCTTCTCTACATAGACAGTTTTCGAGACGCTGTTGGAAAGTGCGACACAATCAATACCCATTCCCCCTGTGAGGTCAATTAATACTTCTCCATTGATGAGCTGCTGCTTGTATTTGCTAGTAAGATCTGATGAAGCCTGCTCGATGGAGAGAGGAGGAGGCATGATTAAGTCATAATTTTCGTACCAGTCAGTTAGTTTTCCGTTGGCTTTTCTTCTAGCGATTATTTGGTCAGCTATTATTCCTATATGTTCTTCCAATCCCCTAGGAGGATTCAGTATAAGATTTGCAGGATCTGAATGTATGTTTTCAGCAATAAATTGCTTAACTGATTTTTGAGATAAAAAATCAACATTTGATTGCATCAATAGATTAAGCTATGCTTTATCATATATTCTGCTATTTGAATAGTATTCGTAGCGGCTCCCTTCCTTAAGTTGTCTGAGACGATCCACATATTCAATGTTTTTGGTTGCGATTCATCCCGTCGCAACCTACCCACAAAAACATCATCTTTGTCATGAGCGCTAAGCGGCATAGGATACTCATTCTTATTGGGGTCATCAATCAGCGTTATTCCTGGGGCTTTTGAAAGCAAGGAATGAATTCTGTCTAATTCATATTCGTTTTCAAATTCAATATTTACCGCTTCGGAATGACCTCCTATTGTTGGTATCCTCACGCATGTTGCGGTTACTTTAATTGAATCGTCACCCATGATTTTCACTGTTTCATTCACCATTTTCATTTCTTCCTTCGTGTATCCATTTTCTTGAAACACGTCAATATGCGGAAGAGCATTCATATCGATCCTATGTGGATATACCATATCTACTGGTTCCTTGGCTCTTTCACCTTCAAGTTGGTCTACAGCTCCTTTTCCAGACCCAGTCACCGACTGATAAGTAGAAACGATAACTCTTTTTATTTTGAATGCATCATGGAGTGGCTTCAAGGCAACTACCATTTGTATGGTTGAACAGTTTGGGTTAGCAATGATCCTGTCATCTATGCGTAGTACACTCCCATTGACTTCTGGAACAATCAGTTTCTTACCTGTATCCATCCTCCATGCTGAAGAGTTGTCAATTACGACTGTTCCTACATCAGCAAACTTTGGTGCATATTCAAGTGATACCGAACCGCCCGCAGAGAAGAATGCGATATCAGGCTTTGCGTCGATTGCCTCTTCCATCGACATGATTGGGAAATCCTTTTCCTTGTATGAAATCAGTTTACCGACAGACCTTTGCGAAGCGACTGGTAAAAGCTCTTTGACGGGAAAATTTCTCTCTGACATTACTTGGAGCATTTTTTGTCCCACTAGACCGCTAGCTCCAACAACTGCAACTTTCATATTTGCTTTAGATCAACTGAATATTCTTTGTAGCAAAACTACTACATTTAACCTGTGACTTTCAATCTGAAAAAGAGACCTTTTGCCATCATTTTCTTAATAATCATCTGCCAGCATGCGGTTGGTCAAGTGACCGACAGCTTTGATGACGGGGATTTTACAGCAAATCCGATTTGGAGTGGTGATGATTCAGAATTTACGGTTGACGGGTTAAATCAGTTGAGATTAAATAATGCAATACCCGCATCGAACAATGAATCCTACTTGAGTCTTTCTTCAGAAGCAATTAATGATGCTATTTGGGAGTTTAAAGTAGGGTTTGAAGGGTTAAGTTCAGGTGGTTTGTCTGGATCTAATCAAATGTTCATTTACTTAGTTTCTGATATTGCAGACTTAGAGGGATCCGTAAATGGGTATTACGTAAGAATAGGTGGTTCGGCGGATGATATTAGTCTTTTCAAGACCTCTTCTACCACTCCATTAGTAGATGGGACCGATGATGTGACTCAGACAAGTAGCGCTTTTATTTCGGTAAAGGTCACAAGAGATAACACAGGAAATTGGGAACTGCTGATAGATGAGAGCGGTACAAATACCTTTAGTTCAGAAGGAGTCGCATTTGATAATCAATTTGTAACGTCATCCTTCTTTGGCATACTATGCGACTATACTTCTACCAGGTCAACGAATTTCTTTTTTGATGATATTGATGTTACAGGGACCGGTTTCGTTGACAATATTTCTCCTACTATTGAAACGGTTACAGCAATTTCTCAGACCGAAGTAGAGGTTAATTTCAGTGAAAATGTTGAAGAAACTACCGCTGAAACTACTGCTAATTATACCCTAGACGGGTCAATTGCCATAGCATCTGCTCAAAGAGATGACACGGATTTGTCTTTGGTTCACTTGACAATCTCCGCATTAACCAATGGGACTACATATACCATCACAGTCAATGACGTCAAAGACGAAAATAGCAACCCAATTGCAGCGAACAGTCAGGCGAGTTTTCAGTATCTGGTTTTCGAAGAGGCTAGTGATTTTGATGTTGTAGTAAATGAGTTTATGCCTGATCCCAATCCAGTAAAAGGTTTGCCGGATGCAGAGTTTGTGGAACTTTACAATAGATCAGGTAAGTACTTTAATCTTGAAAACTGGACATTGGATGGTCAAGCATTGGCGGCATTTACGATTGCGCCAGATTCATACGTGATTGTAGTGGAAGACGATGATGAGTCACTTTTTTCCTCATTTACAAATGTGTTGATTATTACGACATTAAGCCTTAATAACTCCAATGAAGATAATATAGTGTTGAAAGATGATAACGGTGATACCGTGCATTCAATAGCGTTTGAAGGTTCGACTGGAGGCACGTCTACGGAATCAATCAACCCGAATGGACCTGACTATTCAGAGAAT
>JABSPG010000421.1 GCA_013214445.1 Ekhidna sp.
GGGCAGACCGTTTTTATGGAACCGGGGGAAGTTCTGGACCTGAATAATCAGGTTAGAGAGCTAAAGTATGCTGAGAAACGGGAAGTGATACGCATATTAGTGGCCTTGTCAGATCACGTTAGAGCAAATCTCCAAGATCTGAAGAATGGGGCTGGACTCTTAGAAAAGTTGGACTTTATTCATGCTAAGGCATCCCTCGGAGCGCTTCTTAACGCATCCATTCCTACTCTTGAAAAAGCAAGTCAAGTTGAGTTGCTTAATGCAGTTCATCCGCTCCTATATCTATCGCACAAGGAGAATGGTAAGCCGATTGTTCCTTTGAATTTGAAACTGGATTATACTAGCAGAATTTTAATTATTTCTGGTCCGAATGCGGGGGGGAAGTCTGTTGCTCTTAAAACAGTAGGGTTACTTCAGTATATGATTCAGAGTGGACTCCCGGTTCCTGTGGGAGATGGAAGCAGGATGGGATTATTCTCCTCTATTTCGATTGACATTGGAGACACACAGTCCATCGAAGATGACTTGAGTACTTATAGCTCTCATCTTACATCTATGAAATACTTCCTTCACCAGACGAATAAGAGAACACTATTTCTTATTGATGAATTTGGAAAGGGTACAGAACCTCAGTTTGGAGGGGCGATTGCAGAATCTGTATTGAATGAACTGAACGACAAAAAGGCTTTTGGTATCGTTACTACTCATTACCAAAATTTGAAAAAGATGGGTGATGAGACTCCTGGGCTGATTAATGGAGCGATGAAGTATGATCTGGATGCTTTAGAACCGTTATTTCAATTGGAAGTAGGAAAGCCTGGGAGCTCATTCGCATTTGAAATTGCGAGTAAGATTGGATTACCTCAGGAAATTATCAAAAAAGCTAGGAGCAAGGTTGGTAGTTCTCATGTGGCCTATGATCAGCTTCTCAATCAGTTGGAAAAGGAAAAGTCAAAGTATGAGAAGTTAGCGAATGGCTTAAGCAAAAATCAGGAGGATTTGGCAAAAGTTCGAAAGGACTATGAGGATTTGCGAAACATGCTTCAAGAAGATAAAAAACGAATCATAAAAGATGCAAAGCTGGAAGCAAGTCAGATTATATCAAGTGCAAATAAGGATGTAGAGCGAGCCATTAGGGAGATCAAAGAAAGCAAGGCATCAAAAGAACGAACTGCTGCCGTTAGAGAAAAACTTGATCAAAAGAAAGTAGCTCTAAGGGTCAAGCCAAAAGATCAAAAGACAGATCTGAAAGAAGGAGATATTGTGAAAGTGGTCGGTCAAGAATCGGTGGGTAGGATACAGAAACTAAAAGGCAAGCAAGCTGAAGTTCTTTTTGGTAATTTGAAATCCATTGTTTCAACGAATAAGCTACAAAAGGCGAAAGACGATCCTCAGGTGAGTTATCAAAAAAAGATTAAGCGACTTGGTATTGATATTTCTAACAAGATGGCGAATTTTAGTCATGAAATAAGTATCCGAGGCATGCGAGCTGAAGAGGCGATGGGCAAAGTAGAGACATTTATTGATGAGGCTTTACTGGTTGGAGCAGATGAAGTTAGAATTGTGCACGGCAAGGGACATGGAGTGCTCAGAGAAATCGTAAGAAATATCACCAAAGGCCACCCAAGTGTGTCCAAGGTTGAAGATGAACATGCTGATCGAGGAGGAGCGGGAATATCAATCGTTAAACTGCAATAGTGGAATTCACAGTAGGTCAATTGGCGCTAAGAAATGGTGCAGAGCGCGAGGAGATTTGGGTGGCATATCAAGGAGTCATCTATGATGTTACTAACTCTCGCTTATGGAAGAACGGAAAACACTATGAACATTGGGCTGGACAGGACCTAACAGCGGAGCTAGCAGATGCACCGCATAACGAAAGAGTTTTTGAAAAATTCCAGATTGTGGGAAAACTAAAATTTGAATGAGGATTATTGATTCAGGTCTTAAGGACGTTGATGCAGATAGTAGCGTTACTATCATTATGCCCAGTAATTTGTATGGATGTACGCTGGCTAAGAATGTTTTTGTGGGACCCTTTGTAGAAATACAAAAAAAAGTCACAATTGGGGCCCGTACGAAAATTCAATCTCATTCCTTTATTTGTGAGCTAGTGGAAATAGGCGAGGACTGTTTCATTGGTCATGGAGTCATGTTTATAAATGATGTCTTTTCGAGTGGAGGGCCTTCTGGTGGTGATAGTTCCAAGTGGAAGAAAACATCTATTGGAAATAAAGTGTCTATAGGTTCAAACGCAACGATGATGCCTGTAAACGTATGCGATAATGTGGTAATTGGTGCTGGATCTGTCGTTACAAAAGATATTACTGAACCGGGAGTTTACGCAGGAAATCCAGCCAGAAAACTAAGAGACTTATGAGTATTCCCTTTGTAGATCTAAAGGCTCAGTATGAATCAATAAAAGGCGATATCGATCACGCGATTCAGTCGGTAATAAGTGATACATCTTTTATTGGAGGAGATATTATCAAAACCTTCGAGCAGCGTTTTGCCTCTTTTGTAGGAATCAATCACTGTATTGCAGTTGCAAACGGTACTGATGCCATTGAAATCGCCTTGAAGGCCTTAGGGATTGGAGAGGGAGACGAGGTATTGGTGCCTGCTTTGACTTGGATTAGTACCGCTGGGGCGGTCAATAATGTGGGTGCCGAACCCGTGTTTGTAGATGTACTAAAAGATGAACGATCAATAGATCCCTCGCTTCTGAAGGAAAAGCTCTCAGAAAGAACGAAGGCAATCATTCCTGTTCACTTGTATGGCTTGCCAGCGCAGATGGATAGCATAATGGCTTTTGCTCGAGAGAATAACTTAAAAGTGATTGAGGATTGTGCTCAAGCCCATGGAGCCACTTTTCGAAATCAAGTAGTCGGGACATTCGGAGATATTGCAACCTTTAGTTTTTATCCAGGAAAAAATCTTGGTGCTTATGGTGATGCAGGCGGGATTGTTGCGAATGATGGATCCTTAGCTCGAACGTGCAAAATGTTATCAAATCATGGTCAGCTAAGCAAACATGATCATCAGATAATTGGCCGCAATAGCAGAATGGATACCATGCAGGCTGCCATTCTTAGCGCAAAAATTCCACATTTAGAAAAGTGGACGGAAGGAAGAATCAAAGTCGCTGCTTGGTATTCTTCAAAGCTGGACGATTCTTTGATACCCAAGACTCCTGAAGGAAGTAAGCATGTTTTTCACCTGTACGTGATTGAGTCTCAGGAGAGAGATGCGTTAATGCAAAAGCTAAAAGAAGGAAATATTGGATGTGCAATTCATTATCCGACACCCTTACCCCATCTACCTAGTTATAGTTACAAAAAGCATTTTATTGGAGACTTCCCTGTTGCTGAAAAGCTCTGCGCGGAAATACTGTCACTGCCAATTTTTCCCGAACTGAGTGAAGAAGAAGTTGATCGGATTTGTGAGGTGCTTGGAAGTGATTCATACAAATGAATCTAAGGTTCCTTTTATTATTAATTGCCAGTTTATCCTTCCAGAATCTAGCTGCTCAGGAGCTCGAAAACGCAATCAATTATACCGTAAAAGATGGATTGCCTTCCAACACAGTTTACTGCGTCGAACAAGATAGTACCGGCTTTATGTGGTTTGGTACAGATGCAGGTCTTAGCAGGTTTGATGGATATGAATTCATCAACTACGGTTTAGCAGACGGGCTACCTGATGTAGAAATTCTCAATTTTTTCAAGGATTCCAAAGGGCGCATCTGGTTTTACACCTTGAATGGTAAGGTCGGCTTTCTCAAAAACGGTAAAATCCACAACTCTGAGAATACAACGTTCCTCAAAGGACTGGATTTTGATTCGAGGATTACTAATATTCAAGCTAGAGGCGATTCGATTTTCATTGCTGCTTTTCAAGATGGTTTTAAGGTTGTTTCTGAAAAAGGCTTATTGGATTATTTTAGTACACCTCATTACGAATCCGTTCGGACAATTTATGATTGGTATTTCTTTGGAAAAAGAAACTGGTATTTGTTCCATACAAGCCTCGATAGATACCAAATCATCAAAGGTTCAATAACTGATACTGGTATTCGAGATACAATTTACTCCCTA
>JABSPG010000422.1 GCA_013214445.1 Ekhidna sp.
AATGATAAACCCTCCGGTATTGACCTTATCAATGACCATATCGAAATATTTGCTGTAGTTCTCTTTATCCGCATCAATAAATACTAAGTCCCATTGTTCTTGAAGCAACGGTATCACTTCCAATGCGTTTCCTACTTTCATGTCAACCTTATCAGCATATTTCGATTGCTTGAAGTACTGTTTGGTTCGTAAAGAGAGTTCCTCGTTATTGTCGATGGTAGTCAATTTACCATCTGGTGTCAGACCCTCTGCCAAACAGATTGCCGCATAGCCGGTATAAGTCCCAATTTCCAAAATCCTTTTTGGCCTGATCATATGTGATAGCATAGACAAAACCCGTCCTTGAAGGTGTCCAGAGAGCATTCGTGGTTTCAATACATGGAGATGAGTTTCTCTGTTTATTTGCTGTAATAGATCAGCTTCTGCTTCGGAGTGCTTCTCAACATACTCTTGAAGGCCGACGGGTAGGAATTCCATGTTGGCAAATTTATAAATTAATCAGGCAGGTAGGTTAGGCTACTCATCTCATCTACGGGAAGATATTGTGTTGCCAGATCCTGGATATCAGTGGAGGTAATTCGATCGATTTTTTTGAAGACACTGTTGATGTCAGGAACCCTATTTAGGTCCAGTTGACTTTTTGCCATCATCAGCATAATAGCATTTTTATTCTCTTCTGAAAGCGCCATCTGTCCTTTGATCTGATTCTTTGCCTTTTGCAGCTGCATATTTCCTAAAGGTTTATTCTTTAAAGATTCGATCTCCTTTAGGACAATGCGTTGACTCTTCTTTAGGTTTTTGGGGTCTGTAGCAAAGTAAATCGCAAACTGACCAACTTCAAGGTAGGGTGCATAGGCTGCATCTACCCCATATACTAAACCATGTTTTTCTCTTAAGCTCAGATTTAAGCGAGAGCTCATACTTGGACCTCCTAATAAGTTTACCAAAAAGAAAAAGGGGATCCTATTTTCATCTTTGATACCCAAAGAGGGTACGCCCATGGCAAAGTGCGCTTGACTGATAGGCTTGTTTTTTTGGATTCTGCTGGGCGAGTAGCCTGAAAACCAATTTCTACTTGGCGTGTGATTCTTGTGCTTGATGTCCTTCAAGTACTTTGTGGCAAGCCGCTGAATCTTTTTAGCAGAGTAGTTCCCAACGCTAGAAAAAATAATTTTCTCTGTATTTAAGTTTCTTTCTAAAAATGTTCGAAAGTCCTTTTGCTGGAATCCTTTGACAGCCTCCTCAGTTCCCAAAATATTTCTTCCCAGTGGATGATTAGGAAATATGAGTTCGTCAAAATCATCCTGAATCGCGTCTTCAGGGGTGTCTTGATACATACTCATTTCTTCCAAAATGACGGTGCGCTCTTTCTCTATCTGTTTTTCAGGGAAGGTAGAGTTGAACGTAATATCACATAGGAGTTCAACGGCTTTTTCAAGGTGAATATCCAGCAATGTTGCATAGAAACAGACTTTCTCCTTTGTAGTGTAGGCATTTAATTCGCCTCCAAGAGATTCAAGTCTGTTTATGATATGGTAAGAGTTTCTTTTATGTGTGCCTTTAAAGGCCATGTGCTCTAGAAAATGAGCCAGACCTTGCTCTTCGAGTGACTCATCCCTGCTGCCAATATCCAGCATGATGCCTACTTGGGCGATCTTTGTATGGTTTACTTCTTTGTGGATGATTCTAATGCCGTTAGGCAATTCTATCAGCTCGTATTCCTTCTCACTCATTGGAGCGCAAAGGTATGTTTTAGTCTGAAGTATCTGGTAAGAATTAGAGAAGCCTCAAGTTGAATTCTACTGATTCTATAGGAATTTTTCAGCTAGATATTCTTTTTCTTTCTCATTTGCAGCCAGTCCGATTGCTTTTGCGATTGCTGCTTTTGCATCCTCAACGTCTCCTAGGTCTTTTAGAATTTCCGCCTTGATAGCGAAAAAGAGGTAGTATGTTTCAAAGTATTGTGTGTCTTCTAGGCGCTCTATTTCCTTTAGTGCGAGCAAGGGTCCGTGCACCTTTTTCAAGGCCACCACGCGGTTGAGTTCGATGATTGGTGTAGGTGAGATTCTTACTTGTAAGTCATAGAGTGCAAGAATGTTTTTCCAATCAGTATCCTCAAAGCGGCTTGCTCTGCAATGAGCAGCACTGATAGATGCCTGAATTAGGTATTCATTTGGCTTTGGGTCTTCTAATGCTTTTGTCAAAAAGCCCATCCCTGTGCGTATAAACGTTTGATCCCATTTTTTTCGGTCCTGATCTTCCAGAGAAACAATATTGCCTCTTTGGTCAATTCGAGCATCAAATCGGGAAGCATGAAAATACATGAGTGAAATCAAGGCATTTGCTGATGGTGTGTCGCAAATTTCATTTTCCAACAATACATGATTTTGGCGAATGGCTTCCTGACACAAGTCTTTTTTGATGACAATAGATCCCTCTGCTGATTTATAGCCTTCATTGAAGAGTAAGTAAATAATCTTTAAGACACTCTCAAGACGATTCTGAATTTCGTTTGCATTAGGCATCTGAAGTTTGATTTCTTCTTTTTTAAACTTCTTTTTCGCTCTTGTGTAGGCTTTGGCAATAGCTTCCTCTCTCTTCATTAGCGAACTCGAAATCTCTCGTATGGATAGTCCGCCAAGGATCTTTAAGGTGAGAATGATCTGATGCTCTTGACTCAAGGAAGGATGACAACAAGCAAAGATCATTTTCACCATATCATCTTGTATTGAATCAAGCGAAATATCGGTATGTGCTTCTTGTGGAAGATCAGGCACCTGTTCATTAGAACTCTTCTGCTCCCTTCGCAATTGATCAATCATTTTATTTTGGGCAACCCTCAAGATCCAGCCTGTAGGGTTATCAGGTATTTGAGCATATGGCCAGCTTTGCATGGCTTTCATCAAAGCTTCCTGCACACTGTCCTCTGCTAACTCAAGGTGAGTGCCGCCGAACTTATTGGTAAGGTTCGATACGATTTTACCATACTCGGTTCTAAAAAAATGATCTACTAGTTGTGAGGTTTTCATGTGATTTTTTCTTGAAGCGCTGGGAGCAATTTTGTTTTAACTGCTCCAACGCTTACCAGATCTATTCCTCCATGACTTCACGAATCTCAGTGGTATAGTTGAATTCGAAAATTGGGCAGTCTTTAGATAGTTCTACCGCGTGATCAAAGTCTTTTGCAGATACGACTACATAACCCCCAACAAGTTCTTTACCTTCAGCAAAAGGCCCATCGGTTACTACGGTTCCGTTTTCGGAGACCACTCGTCCTGCAAAGTCATTGAGTGCGTGACCTTCTGCACTCACTTTCTCCATCCATTCTCCCCATCTTTGAAAATGCGCCTGCATTTCTTCAGGTGATTGGTTCTCATAGTTCTCGTCTGTCCCGCGGAATACATACAAATACTTTTTCATAGTAGTCTAAAAGTTTTAGTTAAGATAAATATTTCCCCTTTGACGAAAGAACGGATTTGAAATGGACAACTTCTTGAAAAAAAACTTGAAATGCTCATTATTACTTGATTTCAATTTTTTGATCAGGTATTTCAATTTTTTTGAAATAGTATAATTGTCTTAATTTCAACTTCAAACCTCAACCCAATGGATCAACCTAGTATATCTGGAAAGGCAGTAATCATAACTGGTGGACTATTAGCAACCAATAATGCTAAAACGGCACATGGCTTACTTAGTAGTAGCAACCG
Organism: Ekhidna sp.; assembly: GCA_013214445.1. Classification (GTDB taxonomy): domain Bacteria; phylum Bacteroidota; class Bacteroidia; order Cytophagales; family Cyclobacteriaceae; genus Ekhidna. Next base: position 3,711 of record JABSPG010000422.1, read on the forward strand.
TTTTGATATCATCGGAGTAATAGATGAAAAACATTCAGGCCAGGATGCAGGGGAAATTGTGAGAGGTGAAAAAGCCGGGGTTCCGGTTTTGCGGAATATCGCTGACCTTATCGGACAAGTTGAGAAGCCAGATTTTGCGATTATAGGTATGGCTACCAAGGGTGGGATCTTGCCGGAAGATTTATACCCATCGATTGTTGATATACTATCGCAAGGTATTCATGTAGTAAATGGTCTACACGAGCCATTGGCTGAAATTCAAGAATTTCAGGAGGCGTCAAAAGAATCGGGGGCCGTGATTCATGATATTCGAAAAGCCAAAAAAATCAAAAACCTTCATTTCTGGACAGGTAAAATTCAA
>JABSPG010000423.1 GCA_013214445.1 Ekhidna sp.
TTTGATAGGTGTAGGCATAAAGCGAATCAGCAAGGACATCAAGATCTGTAATATCTTGCCATGCTCTTGGAATCACTTGATGTTGCGGATCTGCCCATGTATCGGAGTAATGAAAATCCAGAAGGATTTGCATACCTGCATCTCTTGATTTTTTGATTGCTGTAGTGACATCTCCGAGGTTCGAATAGGAATTGTTCCAATCGGGAGTATGCCACAATCTAATCCTTGAGATATTTGCTCCTTTCCTCCCGAAGAGCTCATAGGGATCCACCAACTCGTCATTCTCCCTGTATTCTGCGCCACAGTCAATCATCTCATTGACATAGGAGAGGTCTGCACCCAGGTAAAATAAATCTTTGCCCGGTTGAGTATTGCATCCTAAGGCAAAAGCTGTAATGATTAGTAGGTAATGATTCTTCATGTTACTCAGCGAGGTTAGCTCTTATCAACTCAACCCATTTTTCATATCCTTCATTGGTCAGATGAACTCCATCGTAAGTATAATTCTCAGATAGGTCGCCAGCTTCATTGGCCATATGCTGGTAAGTATCAATGATGGTGTAAGGTGTACTTTCAAATGCTTTAAGCTGACTATTGATAGCCAGAAGCTTGGTTTTCTTGGAGTTGCCAGCTCCAAGCGGCATCACTGTTTGAACGACAATTTTTGCATCGGGTAGCTCTGAGGTCAGTATTGATCCGATGGAATCAATATTTAGTGCAATCTTCTCTGCGCTGTAGCTAATGAATAAATCGTTCGTGCCAATCATAATAAAAACGGCAGAAGGTTTTCTACAGATCAATTCGTTTAGCCGTGCTAGTACACCATCTGTATTATCTCCGGCTATACCTCGGTTTTTGACGTTTGTTTTTCCCAGCTTAATGTTCCAGTTACCACCTTGCTCTGTGAGGCTGTTGCCCAGCATCACTACATCTTCCTCATCTACTATATCTATCTGAAAGATTTTGATTCTTTCATGGTAGTTTCTTTTGGTGAAGTCTGTGTGGGTCGCAATGACAGTGTCTGAGGATGGGTAGAGATTTTCACAAAGGTCGATTTCAAAAGGAGGTATTTCTTCATGAGTATCTGGATTGGATTCAGCACATGATGATGCTGTAGCGACACAAAAAACTAAAACTATCTTAAAGCTGTACTTAATAGGACGAATCACTTCTTAATAAACTTAGTGGTGTAGGATTCTTCCATTCTATCTATTCTAATAAGATAAGTTCCAGACTGTAGATGGGAGACATCCAGAGTTTTTAGCCCATTCCATTTAACTGGGAATGAGATTCCAGTCAGATTAAATATTTGTAAGTCAGTGATTTTATCTTGGCCATTCAGCGTCACCTCATCTGTAGCGATTGTGGGGTGAATTTTTAGATCTTCCTCAATAAATGCATTTAGAATTAACTCATTTGGAATCTGATCACACCGACCCCATGAAAAATAAAGCTCTTTTGATTCGTTTCTGATCCAGTATTTTCTGTAATTGTTTTCAGATAGCGCACAATTTTCAGGAACAATTTCTTTGGAGCTATCTGACCAAGTATCATCATTATAAAAGGCGTATCCACCTATTGTTCTTCCGAGAATTGTAGTCGTGTGTTTATAAACATTATCTTCATCTATCGTCATAGAAATCAGTTCCCAGTTTTGTCCGGTAAAATTTCCGGTCACATAAACGCCCTTTTTTGTATCAACAGCCATCATATCTACCTTGAAGGTCACTTCTTGACTCGTGAGTCCCTTTGGTTCTATGCGATAGTCATAATTATAAAATTCAATTCCTTTATGCGTGTTGTTACTTTCATCGAAGAGTAATTCCCAAACAACACTTGATCCAGTGCCCCATAGCGTTTCACAGTCAGTATCGATCCACGCTGGTTCCCAATAAACGACTCCCATGCCACCGCCTTGTTTAACGAGATAAGTTAGCTCGGTAAGGAATTCGTATTGACTCTCGGGGGAGTGATGAGGAGTATGTGTCAAAAGTAGATTAGTTGTTCCTTGCCAGGGATAGGCGACCTCAACAATCAAAACGTCTTTTGAGTATCTTTCCTTATATTGATCAATTGCGTTTCCTACTTCCCTGAGGGTATACTCTGAATATTTGGGGTAGTAAGACAAGCCGATAATATCGAATTCAAGGATCCCATTTGCGTGAGCATCATCCATCCACCAGATCACATTCTCAGGTTGTGCAATGTGCAGGATTGTTTTTACATCAGTTTCTTCATGACTTGCATTGAAGTCGTTTACTGCGCTTATTCCTTTATTTAGAAGAAAAACTTGTCTTTCCCAGTCTACGGGGTAATTATTTGGACTCTCTTCCCTTAAGTCATCCGTTGTGACTCTCTGCAGAATATTGCCATTGGTTTCATTCCCAATCTGCACCATCTCAGGTAGCAATCCTTCCTGGTTTAGTCTATGGAGGGTATTGTATGTGTAGTTATAGACTGAGTCTCCCAAGATGTTATCATCAGATATTTCATTCCAAGCTTCGGGTCTCCACTGCCGACCGGGATCTGCCCAGATGTCAGAATAGTGGAAATCTAACAATACACTTAGGTTTTGAGCTTTTGCTCTTCGAATTCCTCGCTTTACATCTTCGAAAAAAGAATAACCGTCGGTAGAATCAGGATCATGCCAGAGGCGGTAGCGGATTAGATTTGTTCCATAGCTGGAGAATATTTCATAGACATCTTTTTCTTCTCCTTTATCATAGTATACACCACCACAGTCATTCATTTCATTTACGTATGATAAATCTGCGCCTAGATAAAACTCTTGCGCAGAAACTGCGATTGACGTTAAGCTAAGCACGCTGACAAATAAGCGTATTTTAATACCCATCGTTTTGTTTTAGGTTTGGATTGCGATCCATTTCGAATTGGGGTATTGGATATAAAACGTGGAAAGGCTGTGCTGCTGCACCTCTATCGACTGCTTGCTGAATGTATTTTTCGTGACGAATCAAGTCTTCTCGCCGGTAGTTTTCAGCGTAAGTTTCCCAACTGCGCTCTTGCAGAATATGATCTCTAAGTGATTCTTTGCTTTCGAAATCGGCCAGCATAAGCCTTTTAGTAGCATCACTGTTAAATGCTCGATCTCTGAGCTGGTTCAGCAGATCGAGTGATTCCTGATTAGGACCATTAACCTCATTTATCGCCTCAGCTAGTGTCAGGTATACTTCTCCTAATCGATGTAGTACAATGTCATTTGCAGCCCAGGGACCAATCCGATTTTCATCCACTTCATATTTAATGATCATAGCGCCAGTAGTCAAGGTTTGATCACCTTCTGAAGTTGTGTAATCTTTCACTAGTAGCTCTCGTCGAACATCTTGCGGGTCAAAGGAATCATAAAATGAATTTCTGGCCTGATGTCCACCCCAACTCCCAACTACAAAATTCGCCTGCGAAGTGTGTGCTACCATCGTATTACCTATCCCGGGCTGAGCAATGCATGGGATGGTTAGAATAATCTCTGGATTGCGTTCATTATTGACACTAAAGATATTTTGATAGCTGGGAGATAAACTGTAACCCAATTCTAAAACGCTTCTAGCTGCTGTGATCGCTTCATTCCAATTCTTTTGATTCAAATGAAACCTAGCCAACTGAGCGAGGGCAGCACCTTTGGTAAACCTACCATAGTCAGTAGAGGAGTAGCTCTCTGGCAGCAGATCAGAAGCTTCCGTAAAGTCTTCAATGACCAATGCGGCTATTTCAGAAGGAGGAACTTGCTCTGGAAGGTTTAGTGGATCACTTTCAGGAGTCGTGATCTTAGGTATGTTGCCAAACAGGCTTAGTGCAGCGCTGTAAAAAAGACCTCTTCCAAAAAGCGCTTCTCCTGTCACACGATTTCTTACCTCTTCGCTAATATTTTCGTTCCCAATCACATTAGCTAGTACATTATTGGCAATAAATATCCCCTCGAAAAGATCTCCAAACATGGAACCGAAATTCCCATAGGAAGAGGGGGTTAGGCTAAAATTGGTAAATACATTGAAATTTGCCCATTGTACAAAGAGTTCATCTGTTTGTACCTGCTGATAATTGAAAATGG
>JABSPG010000424.1:0-1880 GCA_013214445.1 Ekhidna sp.
ATTGAATTGCCTATTCTCGAGTCTGTGATTGAATCTGTGACTGGGCACAATGCACCTTCATCAATGATCGATCAAAAAGGATTGGAACTGGATCAATCCAATCCAACCATAATTGCCTTTACAAGTGCTACCAGAGAGTTTGGTGCTGGGTATGTTGTCAACTCTAGGCCTTCTCTCGCAAAAGTAGATGAGAAGGTGTATACAATCATTGTAGACTTCAATGAGTTGATTCCTGTCTCTAGTCTTGCGGGTGCACCCTTCAATCCTTTTATTTTCATTAATAATACAAGAGGTAGAGAATGTCATCTGAAAGGCATGGAACCTACCGCCAAAGCTGATTTATCACTGTATGGCAGTTATGACGATGATACCTCTCCCGAGGCAAATCGATACTATGTATCAGATAATAATGTCCCATTTGCCATCAACATAGCTCACCAGTTTAGATACCCTGCCGAAGGGGAGCGAATCGATCGAGCATACAACCATTTTTTGAACTGGGGACAATCGAATGGCACGGTATTCAACGATTGGTACAGTGATGCTTCAGGCTATCGGAATCTATCCAGAATCTATATGAAGTAGTTCTGGGACTGATTACGAAAAGTAAGTATAAAAACCTTGATCCACTTCGAGGCTTCTTAGCAATGTGTGTGGTTTTGTATCACATTCCCCAGCTGTCCGAATCAGTTGATATTGCCTACTTTGATGCATTTCCCATTTTTCACAAGGGGCCACAGGCAGTTTCGGTATTCTTTTGCCTCAGTGGATTTTTGATAGTTGGACTGCTGTATGAAGAGAAAGAAAGATTTGGAACCATCAACATCACAAAATTTTACTTAAGAAGAGCATTAAGGCTCTATCCAGTATACTATTTGGTGCTGTCTTTTGGTCTTGTCTACTATCACTTTCTACTGCCATTATTTGGAATTGCGTATCAAACTGACTACTCCATCTCGGAGGGTCTGCTTTGGAATACCTTCTTCCTGCCCAATGTTTTTAAAGCATTGTATGATCCAGGTGCCATATTAGAAATTCTCTGGTCTATTGGCATAGAAGAACAATTCTATCTATTGATTGCGCCACTATTCAGTATCTCTGCTCACCGGAAGCTTCACCGATACTTGGCACTGTTCACCGTAGGGTATTTCTTGATCTTTCATTTGGAGCATTTCGCGTTTCTCAAAAACTATCATCAGCTATACTTTTTTATGTCTGCAGGCGGAGTAGTTTCAATACTCTCTAGGAAAGGATTCAAGCTTCACTTTAAGCACTTTGGTTGTAGAATCTTGGTATACGTTTGTTTTGGCTTCTACTTCCTTACCGATGTGTTTTACTCGGATAATGAAATTGTCAGGCACATGATCGACGTAATGCTATTCAATGCCTTAATTGTAAATCTCGCCTCTGAAGATCGATTTGAAATATGCAATAGGTGGGTAAATGCGCTCGGAAAGATATCATACGGTATTTACATGTATCACATGATAGTGGTCAACCTTGTCTTATTTCTTGTGCTGAAATACCGAGAAGCGATAGACCTGTCGGCCTGGCAAGAAATCTTGATCGTCAACCTTGCAAGTATCATTCTAACAATCGTAATTGCTCATTTATCATTCACGTACTACGAATCCTACTTCCTTGGGTTAAAGCAGAAGTTTCGGAGGAATTGATATCATATCGAGATAAAACCCTAGACCTCATCAATACTCTTTAGAGCGGTTGATAAGTCCACCTCAAGAAAACCGGCGGTTGGCGAACCAGAATAGTCTCTCAGAAACAATGAACCTTGTTTAATAGCATCGATCTTTCCAGCGTTTTCTGGAAGATTATAGATGTATACGTTGGGACTATTTGCAGATCGTCTGATAAAATTCAAT
>JABSPG010000424.1:1890-4065 GCA_013214445.1 Ekhidna sp.
GTCAGTGCTGCCATGATTTACAAAGCAAAATTCATAACCCTTCGCTTGTCTAATGACATCTACAAAGAGCTTTTTATTGAATTTACTTGCTTCATTGTGACAGGGAATAATAATGCCATTTTTCATAACGTTCTGGTTTGGTGAATAATTACAAAGTTTATCTTCTTACCATTGTTAAACATCAGAGAATTACCTATTTGCTTGATTTCGTGATTCTCTTATTCTTCCTTTGAGTTGGTCTTTGAAGAGCTATGCTAACGGTCAAAACTAAGCTAGCTAAGCACTAATTGCGTCTCGATATACTTCAAATGTTAGGTTTGCAGCCTTCTCCCAAGTGTAATTCTTTACTCTTTCTAATCCCTTTGCTACATATTCTTTTCGCATCGACTCATCATTCATAAGTAGCTCTATTCCTTTAGCAAAGGCAAGTGCTGTAGGTTCGACCATCATTGATGCATCTCCAAGCAACTCTTGAAAAACCGGTATGTCAGTACTGATCACGGCGGTTCCAGATCCCATGGCTTCCATTGGCGGGAATCCAAAGCCTTCGATCAGACTGGGGTAAGCAAACAAGTCTGCTTCACCAAGAAACTGAGACTTTTCTTCATCCTGCACAAATCCATGGAACTTCACAGATTTCAACCTTAGTTCATTTGCTAAGTCTTTCAGAAAGAATTTCTCAGGGGTATAGCCCCCCAACTCCAGGCAAAAGTCCAGGCCTTTGTCCTCCATTAGTTTAGCCGCCTCGAGTAGAAGCCTCACATTCTTATGAGGAGCTCCTAGTCCACCAATGTACCTAATAGTGAATTTTTCATTTTCCTTAGGATATGTTTTTAGTTCATCATGAGGTAAGCCGTTCGGAATAGCCACAACCTTTTTAGGATCAACTCTTGTTTGCTCTACCAAATCTTTCTTGGCTGCCTCTGAAACTACAATTAAGAATTTTGCATGCTTAATGGCTTTCTGCAGTTGGTATTTGTAAATACGGAAATCCAAATTTCCACCTGGAAAATGAAAAGGGATGGCATCATGAACCGTCACCACCTTTGGACCCTTTATGCCTGCTAGTTCCATTCCATAGTACGCTCCTAGGTAGTCAGCATGCCAGATATCCGCTTCATGGTTTTTGATGGCCTTAGAAAGGAAGTAGGGGGCGACATGATGCTGAAAGCTCCTAAAGGATCGATAAGGGTAGGTATGGAAAAGCTGATTATCAGGATCATCTTTGCGAAAGACCTTCAGGTCATTCATTCTTGATTGCAGGCTCATTGCTAGCTTTTCGGTGTATTGGCCTACACCGCAATTGCGATTTAATGTAGATGTGATGATTCCTTTCATGAAAGCACAGTTTTATAGACTTCTAAGGTTTTTTTAGCACAATTTTCCCAAGTGTACTGCTTCACCCATTGTTTACCTCTTTCTATTAGATTGACTCTTTGTTTTTCATCATCCATCAATTGAATGATTTTTTCTGCTATCTCTTCCGAGTTGTAATCAACTAAAGCAGCTCCACCGCCTGCCACTTCCTTCAAGGATCCACCTGTTGTGGTGATCACTGGTGTTCCTGCTGCCATGGCTTCTAAAGGTGCAAAACCAAAACCTTCGTACTTACTCGTATAAATGAATAGATCAGCATCATTATAGAAGTCGTTCATTCGATCTTCCGCGATAAATCCCGTGAATGTGACATTCTTCAGTCGTAGTTTGCTTGCTAAAGATGGATATGGAGTACGTTCTGCATGCGTGCCGGCAATTTTTAGATGGTAATCAATTCCACGTGACTCCAAGATACTACATGCCTCAAGTAGGAGATTGACGTTCTTTCTAGGGCCAAGACCACCCGCATAAGCCAGTTGAAAAGGATCGTTAGGTCTAGTTTGTTTTCCCTTATCGAAAAACTGGTCAAAATTCACTCCATTGTGCACAGCAAAAAGCTGTTCCTCCTTAAGGTCGCTATAATTCAAAGCATCTTGTTTTGCGTTTTCAGAAACCATTATTACTGGAATGCCTTCTTTGACAAATCGCTTTATGGCATTTTGGTAGTAGCTAAGAAACTTTCCCTCTTTTTCGATCTCGTGCAGTAGGGAAACATCGTGCATCGTTACTACTTTGTTCTTCTTTCCAGCCTTAAAAAGACCTAGTCCAGCCATGAACCAATGTGCATGGTTGATCGCT
>JABSPG010000425.1 GCA_013214445.1 Ekhidna sp.
ACCTTATCGATAATTGCTTTAAATGCTTTTGGCTCATTCATTGCCAACTCTGCTAGGGACTTCCTGTTTATCTCAATCCCTGCTGCACTAAGTTTACCCATGAAAACTGAGTAAGACATTCCATGCTCTCTTGCACCTGCATTAATTCTTTGAATCCAAAGAGCCCTAAACTCTCTCTTTTTAGCTTTTCTGTCTCTGTAAGCATACTGCCATCCTTTTTCGATCGCATTCTTTGAAACAGTCCAGACATTCTTTCTTCTGCCAAAGTACCCCTTGGCGTGCTTCATCATCTTCTTACGACGAGCTCTTGAAGCTACATGATTTACTGATCTCATTTTTGTTTTGTTTTGGCGATTGGTGCGTTTTTAAATTAAACAACGTCTTTCAACCAATAACCGGGTTTTAAAATTAACCACCCACTTCCTGTGAGTATTGCATTAAAATAATTACAGATTCAACAAGCGTTTGATGTTTGGTTCATCCGCCTTGTTCACAACTGACATGTATCTGAGATTTCGCTTCTGCTTTGTCTCCTTCTTTGTCAAGATGTGATTCTTGAATGCATGCTTTCTTTTAATCTTTCCAGTACCAGTAAGCTTAAATCGCTTTTTGGCACTAGAGTTTGTTTTAAGTTTCGGCATTTCTACTTTATTCTATTCTACTTTAATTACTTCTTTACTTGCTTAGGAGCAACGAACAGGATCATTCGTTTACCCTCCATCTTAGGCAGCTGTTCTACTTTACCAAATTCCTCAAGAGCTTGAGCAAACTTCAAAAGCAAAATTTCTCCTCTATCCTTGAAAACGATAGTCCTGCCATAAAAATGAACATAGGCTTTAACCTTAGCTCCATCCTTTAAAAACTTGATGGCATGATTCAACTTAAAGTTGAAATCATGATCATCAGTATTAGGACCAAAGCGAATTTCCTTAATCACGGTTTTTTGTGCTTTGGCCTTGATTTCTTTTTGTTTCTTCTTTTGTTCGTACTTGAACTTAGAGTAATCGATCACTTTACAAACAGGCGGATCAGCATTTGGTGAAATCTCAACCAAATCCAAGTTTTGTTCCTTTGCCATTTTAATTGCCTGGTCAAGCGGGTAAATATCAACCTTCACATTGTCTCCTACGACCCGTACTTTACGTGCAGTGATCTTGTCATTTACCTTGTAAGGCTCTTCTTTTCTAATTCTTGAAGGACCTCTTCTTCTTAGTTTAGCGATTGTACTCCTTTATTTTAGTTGAACATTTGAAAACAAAACGCAAATATGGTAACTATTTGCACTTATTAAAAACTCATTTAAGTAGATCAGCTACTTTATTGTGGAAAAAACCAACAAATTCCTCCTTTTTCATTGAACCAATATCACCAACTCTATGCTGCCTAACAGACACAGCACCATCTGCTGACTCCTTTTCACCAACGATTAGCATATATGGAATCTTCTTTACTTCAGCATCTCGAATCTTTTTACCGATTTTTTCATCTCTCTCATCAATAAAACCTCTTATATCTTGCTCCTGCAATTCTCCATACAACCCCTTGGCATAGTCATGGTATTTTTCAGAAATAGGTAAAATTGCAATTTGATCAGGAGCTAACCAAAGCGGGAAGTCCCCGGCACAGTTCTCAATTAATATCGCAATGAAACGTTCCATAGAACCAAAAGGAGCCCTGTGAATCATGACCGGACGATGCTTTTGATTATCTCTACCGATGTATTCAAGTTCAAACCTATCCGGCAGACTGTAGTCTACTTGAACAGTTCCCAATTGCCATTTTCTTCCTAGAGCATCCCTTACCATAAAATCAAGCTTTGGCCCGTAGAAAGCTGCTTCGCCATACTCAATGATGTAGTCTAACCCTTTCTCCTCAGCTACTTCTTCAATAGCTTTTTCTGCCTTTTCCCAATCTTCATCCTTGCCTATATACTTTTCTGGTTTTTCAGGATCTCTTAACGATACCTGAGCAGTAAAGTCTTTAAATCCCAAAGAAGAGAAAATATAAAGGACAAGATCCACTACGTTACCAAACTCACTCTTGACTTGGTCCTGAGTGCAAAAGATATGGGCATCATCTTGCGTAAATCCGCGAACCCTAGTTAAACCGTGCAACTCTCCGCTTTGTTCATATCGATATACTGTCCCAAATTCCGCATATCTGACAGGAAGGTCCTTGTATGATCTTGGTTTTGATTTGTAAATCTCGCAATGATGAGGGCAATTCATTGGTTTCAATAAGAACTCCTCGTCTTCAGCCGGAGTATGGATCGGTTGAAAGGAATCTTCACCATACTTTGCATAGTGCCCTGAAGTCACATAAAGGTCTTTGGCACCAATGTGAGGTGTGACTACCTGATCATATCCTGCTTTAAGTTGAGATTTCTTCAGAAATCCTTCCAGCCTTTCGCGTAGTATCGCTCCCTTTGGAAGCCACAAAGGAAGTCCTTTACCCACTCGTTCTGAGAAGGTAAAAAGCTCAAGCTCCTTCCCAATCTTTCTATGGTCTCTTTGCTTAGCCTGCTCCAGCATCTCCAGATGTTCCTTCAGCTCCTTTTGCTTGGGGAATGAGATTGCATACAGTCTTGTTAGCTGCTTTCTATTTTCATCCCCTCTCCAATAAGCACCCGCAACGTTAAGTATCTTTACAGCCTTGATATATCCGGTATGAGGAATGTGTGGTCCACGACATAAATCTGTGAACTTCCCCTGCTCATAAAATGAAATGCTTCCATCCTCAAGTCCTTCTAGCAATTCAAGCTTGTATTCATCACCTTTCTCTTGGTAGTATGCTACTGCATCTGACTTGGATATTTCTTTACGTATAAATGCATTTTTCTCTCTGGCGAGTTCTAGCATTTTCTTTTCGATTATTTCTAGATTGTCAGAATCAAAATCGACCCCTTCAAAATCTATATCATAATAGAATCCATTTTCAATGGATGGCCCAATGCCCAACTTGATCCCAGGATACAAAGCTTCTAACGCTTCGGCCATCAAATGAGCTGAAGAATGCCACATAGTGGATTTACCTTCATCATCGCTCCAAGTCAACAATTGAAGTGAAACATCTTCATCAATTGGACGAAATGCATCCTTAACTTCTCCATCTATTTTTGCTGCTAGTACATTGCGGGCTAGACCCTCACTAATGCTTGATGCTACATCAAGTGCAGAAACTCCTTTTTCATAAGATCTTTTAGATCCATCAGGAAGAGTAATGGTGATTTGATCACTCATTAATTTTTATTTTTTTTGGTTGTAATTCAATTGTGGTAATCTTGCTTTCCTCAAATTTTAAGCGCTGCAAATATGCAATTTTTCGCTGTATAAGGTCTATTCTTTGGCTTGCTAATGTATCTAGAGAATCAAGTTCAACCAGATACTCATAATACCTCATAGAGGTAGAAAACCATCCCTGATCCTCATATAGACGCCCAGCTTTCCAAATAGGTTTTCGATTGCTAGAGTCCTTTTGAATAAGATCATTCAAGACATAACCTGCACTGTCCCATTTTCTATTTTTCAGGTACCAATCAGCTAAAAGAAATGTGGCTGTATCTCTTACAGTTACCAAAGGTTTAATTACATCCCTTGCCTCACTATTTCTACCACTCTGATCGAGCAAAACAGCATATGAAAGAATCAAATCAGCGTTCCCGTTTTCTTCTTCCAGATACTCCTTTAGCACCTGCAGTCCCAACTCAGGATAGCCCAATCGTACTAAAGCAAAACCATAGGGCCACATCAAAGGGTCCCTAGGGAATTCCCCATGTATTTTACCCAAACAAAAAACAGCCATAGCTGTATCGCCAATTTGTAAATACTGATCTGCAGCGAATAATAAGTCTTCAGCGGATTGATTTTGAACTAAATACTGCCTCAATTCAAGTGAAGCCTGTTTTCGATTGCTTGAGCTTACCAGACTCTTAATGTATAATAACATATACTCTTCCTTAAGGTCATACTCTTCGATCCATCGATCTATTAAGCCCAGTAGCAATTCATGCTGTTCATGTTGCACATAGTAAGTAATGT
>JABSPG010000426.1 GCA_013214445.1 Ekhidna sp.
AAAGTTAGAAAATATGCTTCGCCTTGGGGCTCAGCCAACTCTAATTTTAAATGGACAACTTTTAGGGAAGCTTACATATTGACCACAACACATAGAAGTCAATGGAACAATAGCAACGCTCCTGTTATCTAGTAAACCAAAACAACATGAAAATAATTTTGATCGTTAGCAGTCTTTTTCTTTTAAGAGCTCAATCATTTAGCCAACAATTTGATCCTCGTACTATTGATTTTTACAAGATGGGAACAAGGGAACTAGAAAATGGTAATTATAATCTAGCGGACTCACTGCTAAGCATGGGCCTCTTTTATCAGAAAAGTCCAGAAGTTTATTACAAAGCTGGCGTAGTAAAATTGCTATTAGGAGATACTCTTTCTTCTTGTCGTTTAATGAATATTCTAAAATCAGAAAACGATGAAAATGGTAAAAATCTCTACTATCGAATTTGTGCAACAGTTGATACAAGCTATTACAATAAGAATTTTACTCCAACAACAGAAAAAAAGAGAAAATATACATTCATAAGAGAGGAACTAAATTACGCTGATTACAACTTAATTACCATTGAAGGTAAGAGGGACATATCATACAGATTCAAACATTTCGAACCATTAGAGATGGTATCTTCAAAAGCTATTGCAGTTTACAGAGAAACCGAAACTTCAAAGATATTCACATACTGTTTGAAAGAACCTTATCCAATAAATGAACAGGCGCACTTTAAGTTTAAGACCGACAATAAATATGAGCACGATTTAATAGTGGAATTAGGACTGGATTATAAACTAACAATAACACTCAATCTTATAATTGATCAAACTGGACATGTCACCAAAGGGGAGCTTTTCGATCATTTTTATCGCTCACCTGTCCAATATGTGCTCGATGAGGGTATTATTGAAAGCTATATTGAGCAGATCGTTGATGAATGGCCGCCATATTATCCTGCTAAACATCTAAACCGCCCAGTAGTATTCCAAAAACAAGAAACTATTTCAATAAATTAACATATATCCAATGATGCATTTAGAATTCTGCAAGCCCTGACCAACCTTAAATAACAAAACCCCGACCATGGCCGGGGTTTATTCTTGGCAGAATACCGGAACTCGTCCGGCATATGTATGACTAACACCTACTGTTAACCATTTCTTTGTCCTTAGCAATAAGGCACAGGATTAGGCTCTGCATACCTAATCCACATTGTCGTGTAAGAATTTATTATTTCCTAAAATCTGATTTTCTTCATTTAAGTTGAACTTCGAAATATTTCGCTCAGAGGAATGAGGTACGTTTTGGAGTTTCACCTTCTTTCTCTCATAAGCAGGGACATCCAGCCTTTCCTTGAAATCATCGGTAGCCATCTCAAACTTCTTGTTGTTGAACATCTCCTCGCGCTCTGCTCTTTCCTGCGCTAGCCTCACTTGCCTGGAATTAGTAGTTGACTGAAATGCATCTTGGATATTTACTTCATCTTCATGCACATCTTCCTCTTCCTCAGCTTCAATTCCACTTGTGAAATCAAATTCAAATGAAGACTGCCCAGCTGGATGAACTTCTCGTTGATCTTCCTCCTCTACTTCCCTTTTAATCTCATCTTTTAATGAGCTGAATTCGTAATCCCAGTCTTCAACACTTTCTTTTTCGTCCTCGATCTCAAAGACAAAATCAGAGGTTGTATCCTGCTTTTGAGGGGTTTCAATTTCACGTTGAGAGTTCAAATCAAATCGCTTTGCCTCTTCTTCCTTAGATATATATTCTCCGTCCTCATCTACTTTACCAAATCCCGTTGCGATCACAGTCACACGGATATTCTCCCCTAAAGAACTATCAACACCGTGACCAAATATCACCTCAGCATTATCTCCAGCATATTCCTGAATGTAATCAGTGATATCTGTCAGTTCGTCCATTTGTAGTTCAGCTTCTTCACCCGAGATAATGGAAAGAAGAATCTTCTCCGCGCCGTAGATATCCTGCTGATTTAACAGAGGCGAATTCAATGCCTCTTCAGCTGCCCTACGTGCGCGATTATCACCAATCGTTTTGGAAGATCCCATAACTGCTGGACCAGCGTTGCTCATTACGGTCTTCACGTCCTCAAAATCAACATTGACGTAACCAGGAACAGTAATAATCTCAGCAATCCCCTTCGCCGCAGTTGTCAAGACATTATCTGCCTGAGCAAAAGCCTCGCTAATTGATAGATTCCCATAGATCTCTCGAAGCTTATCATTCATGATTACAAGGACGGTATCACAATATTTCTTTAGTTCCTTAATGCCCTCTTCAGCAGCTTTCATTTTTTTCTTTCCCTCAAAAGCAAAAGGAGCTGTGACGATACCCACCGTCAGAATGTCGAGCTCGCTAGCTACCTGGGCAATCACAGGCGCTGCACCCGTACCAGTACCTCCACCCATTCCAGCTGTAATGAAAATCATCTTGGTGTCTTGCGAGAGCAGGTCTCGAATTTCCTCCTTGCTTTCAATAGCTGCATTTTTTCCTCTTTCTGGATTTGCTCCTGCTCCAAGACCACTTGTCAGATTATTTCCAATCTGAAGCCTATTTGGAACGGCGCTACTTTCCAGTGCCTGATGGTCTGTATTGCAAACCACGAATTCTACATCCCTGATCCCCAGGCTGTGCATGTGATTGACAGCATTGCTGCCACCACCTCCTACACCCACCACCTTAATGATGGATTTGTGATGTGACGGTAAGTCGAATTGATACATATTTTCTGCCATTTTAATAAAGTTTTGAGTTTAAGAGTTTCGAGTTTCGAGCCAAACTCACGACTCGAAGCTTGAGACTCCAAACTATTATTTAAGTTTTTTCATAAATGCCATCAGCATTTTCTGTTCTTCATCTATCAAATCAGCTAGTTTTATTGACTTTACTTCTTCAATAAACCCCAGCATTTTAATTCCTAAAAGAAATGTCTCAAGCTCAAAACTTGAACCCAATGCTATTTGAAGATATCTGTTAAAATCCTTTTGACTATCTCTACTTGATCCTTCTGATACATTGGCTGGAATTGAAGCTGCTGCTCTATTCATTTGGGATACTATCCCAAACTTCTCAGTATCGGGCAATAGTTTTGTCAAAGCATATGTCTCCTTCCAAATCTCCATTCCTTTTTGCCAAATCATTAATTGCTTGAAGTTCTTCATCTCGTAACTAGTAACTCAAAGCTGACAACTAGCCGATTTTATCATCAAAATCGTCTATCAGCAATCCTTTCGTTTTTTCTAATATATTGTTGAAGAAACGATTTCCTTGCTTTACTTTTTTCTTTCCCTCTGATCTGTAGGATGAGACTTCTGTATACCTGGATTCACGCATATCTAACGCTTTAAATCCTGAAAGCACTAAACCAACTGTCGTAGCATACATGGGGCTCTTGGCGGCATCTACTTTACTCCTGCCCAAGTGTTCGTTAGGGTAACCAATGCGAGTATCCAGACCAGTCATATACTCAAATAATTGACTCAGATTAGTCAGCTGAGAACCTCCTCCGGTAACTACGATCCCTGCAGCCAACTTCTTATTGTAGCCAGAACTAATGATCTCCGTATGCACCAGCTCGATGATCTCCTCCATTCTCGCCTCAATGATATGAGCAAGATTCTTTATTGAAATCTCTTTTGGAGGACGATTTCTTAAACCAGGAATGGAAACAATTTCATTTGGACTAGCCTCCTCAGAAATTGCTTTTCCGAATTTCGTTTTTAGCAACTCTGCTTGGTGCTCCATTACCATGCATCCTTGCTTTATATCGGATGTAATAATGTTTCCTCCAAATGGGATCACAGACGTATGACGAATGATATTGTCATAGAAAACCGCAACATCAGTAGTACCACCTCCAATATCTACAAGACAAACACCTGCCTCTTTCTCCTCGTCACTGAGAACAGATAAGCTGGACGCGAGTGGTTCCAAAATGAGATTCTCAATCTGGAGCCCAGCTTTTTTCACACACTTGTTTATGTTGTTAATGGCATTTGTTTGCGCTGTGATAATGT
>JABSPG010000427.1 GCA_013214445.1 Ekhidna sp.
CAAACCTTCATGATGTCCATCGGTCAGTTAACGACAGAGCAATTTTTTGCACAGCTCTATGCCCACACTGATGTTGAGGCTGATCCAGCTTCAGCTGGACGTATGATGAATGGACATTTCGCTACAAGATACCTAAATGATAAAGGTGAGTGGCTTACGCAGACGGACAAGAAGAATAGCAGTGCTGACATCTCTCCTACTGCTGGCCAGATGCCACGTCTCTTAGGCTTGGCCTACGCGTCGAAACTATATAGAGGCAATCCAGAGCTAAGTAACTGCGAGGACTTTTCCATAAACGGAAATGAGGTAGCCTTTGGCACTATAGGAAATGCATCTACTTCTGAGGGACATTTCTGGGAGACAATGAACGCCGCAGGAGTACTGCAAGTTCCGATGGTTTTGTCCGTTTGGGATGATGGCTATGGCATCTCTGTTCCACAGAAGTACCATACCGTGAAGGAAAGTATTTCCGAAGCGCTAAGTGGGTTCCAACGAACCAATGAGAAATCAGGTTTTGAAATTTTTACCGTAAAAGCTTGGGACTACCCATCATTGTTGGAAACCTATAAAAAAGCAGCAGACCTATCGAGAGAAAACCATATTCCTTGCTTAATCCACGTTACTGAGGTCACACAACCCCAGGGACACTCTACTTCCGGATCACATGAAAGGTATAAATCGAAAGAGAGGTTGTCTTGGGAAAAAGAGCATGACTGTGTGTTTAAGATGCGAAGATGGATCGAGGATGAAGGGTTTGCATCGACCGAGGAACTTGACGAACTAGAAAAAGTAGCAAAGAACAATGCTAAACAAGCAAAAAGTATCGCTTGGAAAGCCTATACTGCAGACATCAAAAAAGATGTAGAAGACGTAACCAATCTAATCGGAAAGGCAGCTCTCTCTTCATCCAACAAAAACAAAATTGATGGTATTGTTAGCTCCATTTCTAAAGAGCTTAATCCAGAGAAATCCCATATAGTTCGCTCAGCGAAGCAAGCCTTGAGGCAACTAAGGCGTGAAAACACTGAGGAAAAGGTTAATCTAGAGAATTGGCTATCAAATAAGCTTTCGGAATATGAGGATCAGTTTAATTCAAAACTATACAGTAGTTCCACA
The DNA here is from genome assembly GCA_013214445.1 of Ekhidna sp. Taxonomy (GTDB): domain Bacteria; phylum Bacteroidota; class Bacteroidia; order Cytophagales; family Cyclobacteriaceae; genus Ekhidna. The sequence goes on from JABSPG010000427.1 coordinate 1,117, forward strand.
GAGTCCTCTTTGAACACCGAGACGATTCCTGCTCAGTACTCGGAAGAAAGTGAACTAGTGGATGGACGAGAAGTCTTGAATGCTTGCTTCAATCATCTATTGGAAAACGATCCCCGAATTTTTGCTTTTGGTGAAGACGTTGGTAAAATAGGAGATGTTAATCAAGGATTTGCTGGCCTCCAAGAGAAGTTTGGTGAGCTCAAGGTTACAGACACTGGAATAAGAGAAACTACCATAGTAGGCCAAGGAATTGGTGCTGCAATAAGAGGTTTAAGGCCGATTGCAGAAATACAATATCTGGATTACCTACTTTATGCCCTACAAACACTTTCAGATGATCTTGCCACGTTACAATACCGAACCTACGGAGGTCAGAAAGCACCCCTCATAATACGTACAAGAGGTCACAGATTAGAAGGTGTATGGCACTCCGGCTCTCCAATGGGAATGATCCTTCATTCTTTGAGAGGGATGTACGTACTCACTCCACGAAATATGACACAAGCTGCAGGTTTCTACAATACCCTGCTAGAATCAGATGATCCTGCGATTGTAATCGAATCGCTGAATGGCTATCGACTTAAGGAACGAATCCCAGAAAATCTTACAGAATTCAGATTGGCACTAGGTGAACCAGAAATATTGAGAAGTGGAGTGGATGCGACTATCGTGACATATGGTTCTACATTCCGTGTTGTAATGGAGGCGGCAAATCAATTAGCAGAAGAAGGTATTGAAGTGGAAGTTATAGATGCGCAAACCCTGATCCCTTTTGACAGGACAAAGACCATTGCTTCCTCTCTCGAAAAGACCAATAGGTTAATTGTAGTGGATGAGGATGTTGAAGGTGGTGCGTCAGCATATATCATGCAGCAAGTTTTAGAACGTGACGGAGGTTACTTCCATCTTGATTCTAAGCCTATGACCATCACAGGCAAAGATCACAGACCAGCCTATGGTAGTGATGGAGACTACTTTTCTAAACCGAATGTGGAGGAAATAGTAGAACAGGTATTTGATCTAATACACGAGACTGATCCGGATAGATTTGTTTGAAACGAAAGTTATCCGTTGTTACTAGAACGTCACATCCTCGAGGAAAAAGAAACCTGTTGAATCGGTATTACTACGATTTAATTCCCTGTCTTGAATAGAGAACTTCAATTGGATTGGATTTTGTCCAAGTATTATCCTAAAAAGTCGAGAGGTAATTGCCCAAGTTATTTCTCCTTTTTCTGCATTTTCCGCAAAAAAAGGAATGCGGCCGTTTAAATTTACCGTATTTGCACAGCCTGGCAATTCTTCATTAAAATCCACTAAGACAACACTTCCATTTGGCAGCTGTTCATAAAATTCTACAAAAGCATTGTAATAATTTTCATTTGGATCAATCAGGGCATCAACTGACACACTTGACAATGAATCAAATCCTGGAGCATACTCCTGAGCAAAAAAGAACTGAAAGCTCTGATAATCTTCACATATTGAAGCACCTATTGTTGGATCCGAATCTCCAATTGAGAAATAACTCCCAACTCTTTGAAATTCAAAAACTTCAATAATCCTAGGTTGCCCACTTGATCCATTTCTTAAAATTATATCTCTCGGCAGAAAACTAATTGGCGCAGCAATATATGGTGGATTAAATTCACTTGTATCTGATACCAACATAGTATCAGCATCAAAAATAAGACTAGCAAAATGATAAGGTGGTAGAAGGTCATTTATTTCATCAATACCAATATTTGCATCCCCATCTTCGAAACTAATACTCAAATTAAAAGCCTCTTCACTTTCATCAAAATTTATATCTTCAAAAGCAATGGTAGGCTCGTTAGGAAAAACTTCTTTTTCGAAACAGCTGGAGATAAGCATCAAAGAAAAAAGTACAAATAGGATTTTTTTAAACATATGCTAATAACAAAATTAGATTACTTTGCCCTAATTCAATCGAAAAATGAGTTTCTCCGAGGATTTTAAAAGCTCGATATTTAATATAAACGCTAAAAACTTTGAAGATAGTTCGTTAGCTGTTTTCGACTATCAATATCATCAATGTGACATCTATCAGAAATACTGTAATTTCCTAAAGAGGAAACCCAGTGAGGTAAAAAGTATTTTAGAAATCCCTTTCCTTCCCATAGAGTTTTTCAAGTATCATCAAGTTAAAAGTGGTAACTGGAAAGAACAGGTCATTTTCAAGAGTAGTGGTACTACAAAAACCGGTAGGAGTACTCATCATGTCAGGGACACAGCTTTTTACCACTCAGTAGCAGCACATATATTTAAACGACATTTCGGGTCTACTCAGGACCTAAAGATTATTGCCTTACTGCCTTCCTATTTAGAACAAGGAGATTCGTCATTAATAAGTATGGTGGATCATTTTATTTCCAAGAGTAAATCACCCTCAGGATTTTACTCTGCTGAGGAGATCGAAGGCCTAACAATATCAAATGATAAATGCATTTTGATAGGTGTAGCGTACGCTTTGCTAGACTTAGCTCGAAAAGGAATATCTGTAACAGGCTCTCAGATTATAGAAACCGGTGGAATGAAGGGCAGAGGTAAGGAGATCACTAGAAATGAATTGCACAGTAGCATTAGGAATGGTCTATCCGTTGATACTGTATGGTCAGAATATGGCATGACTGAGCTGATGAGCCAAGCTTACGGACAAAATGGAAGACTTACATTCCCAGCCTGGGCCAGCGTACTTATAAGAGATGCAAATGACCCGTTTTCGTACCTAGGTGAGGGCAAGACTGGAGGCGTTAATGTAATTGATCTCGCGAATATTGATTCCTGTAGTTTTATTGAGACGAAAGATCTTGGAAGAGCAAAAGGTCAAGAGTTTGAGATTCTTGGTCGTTTCGATAATAGCGACATTCGTGGATGTAACCAG
>JABSPG010000428.1 GCA_013214445.1 Ekhidna sp.
TCTTGATTCATGACATTATCTAATTTCAATTTAATCCATTTATTAGAAAATGTCAGATTAAGTACTAACTAATACAAATGATGAGAAAGCTACTTCTCGTTTTGTATCGATTCAACGTGACGATCAACAATCTTGTGGTCGTCACCTTAATTCATTTTTCAGCCCCGTTTTTAATTGCAAAAGAACCTGACATTTGGTGCGTTCTCGGTCAGGTTATATTACCTCGAGCCCGAGATTATGTTTAAGCATTGCTTCTTTTGATATGAAGAGTGCTTTTTGCAAAAGTATCCTAGAAAACGCCTCTGCAGTTTTCTTGTAATACCACCTTCATTCTAGAAACTTCAGTGGCTCCTTTAGGGATCTCATTTGCTTCAAGACCTGGATATGCGTTTGAAACTTTCCATTCCAATATCGTTTCGCTAAAAAAGGAGGAAGCTCCTGCATCGGCTTCATAAACAATGAGTTCATAAGATTCTCCCTTGTCGCCTCCAAACCGCGTAATCACCTGCCATTCTCCATTTCGCTTGTAGGAAGTATTTGTGTGATCCGACTGAGGGTAGTAACGATTGTCGGAAGGTTTCAGGAGCACCCAAATATCTTGCTCATGACCTGTCGGATATACACCCATGGTCAGAATTCTGCATTGTACTGAATCACCGTTCAACGGGGAAATCACCTGAACGTCTTCAATCGGGTAAGTGATATCTCTTTTGTTGCCGACATCAGCTTGTTCAATCTGACCTTGCAAGTTTACTCCACCATAGGAGTAGCCGCCATAGATCAATAGCAATACACCAATTATTCCCATTGGAATTCGCAGATTAGCGTTTATAAAATTTGTCTTTAGGCTGTCTCCAATTGTGATTAGGACGAGAACAACACCGACTATGATGATCAGTAATTCAAATGACATGTGGCAAGGTTTTAGGATTCAATTGTTTATCTGATATTAAATGTACGCTCTGATGCAGCGTTTTGCAAATCATTACTTTTTGCAGGACCTATAATGTTAAAAAATTGGATGCTTATTGAGAACACTTTCGATCGGAATGTCAAGGTTACGGTTACAATCTGGAACGCTAGATTATGATTAAGTTACATATGACTCTATTTCATCATTTATAGGTTGAAAACTGGGGCTTTTTCATTGATTTCACTAAATGAGACCAACTTGTTTAATTCTGATAATGTAAACCTAAGCGGGGTTAGGCAGAGGATTATCTTTTGCTAAGCTGCTATTCGGACTACATCAAGTTCTTTTTGAAGAAATCTATGGTTCGTTTCCAAGCTAATGCTGCGGCATCTTTATCAAATCTTGGTGTGGTATCATTGTGAAAGCCATGATTTGCATCTGGATACATATGAGCTTCGTACGTTTTATTGTTTGCTTTAAGTGCTTCTTCGTATGCTGGCCACCCAGCATTTACTCGTTTATCCAGTTCACCAAAGTGCAATTGTAGAGGAGCCTGGATATTGGGAACCATTTCAGTGCTCGGTTGTCCCCCATAGAATGGCACTGCAGCTTTTAACTCAGGTACCTTTACTGCCATCATATTTGATATCCAGCCGCCAAAGCAGAAACCAACTACACCAACATCGCCAGAGCACTCCTTGTGATATTTTAGGTATTCGAATGCGGCTATGAAGTCATTTAGCATCTCGTTACGATCACGCTTTCGCTGCATAGCTCTTCCATCGTCATCATTGCCTGGATAGCCTCCAAGAGGTGTGAGCGCATCTGGCGAAATGGAAATAAACCCCTCCATTGCTGCCCTCCTTCCTACATCTGCGATGTGTGGATTGAGGCCTCTGTTTTCATGCACCACGACGATCCTAGGTAGCTTGTCTTTTGCTTCCTTTGGTCTTGATAGCTGTGCTTTGATGGTGCCACCACCATTTTCAGATAAATACTCTATGGTTTCGGTATTCAGTTTTGGACTATTCTGATCCACTTGCATGATGGAATAGTCAGGCATGATGAAGCTCATAAGCGAGCTTAGGGTCAAGCCTCCCACAGCATAAACCGATAGTTTCTCTATGAATTCTCTACGACCCAGTAGATTGTGAGCATACTTGTCGTATAGTTTGAATACCTCGGGATGAATGTCTTTTTTGGTCGGCTTTTTCATGTTTCGTAGAGTTAATGGTCTCTAATAATATGAATAAGGTTTATCTTTTGAAATTATTCCTTACAATGAACCTTCCCAAATACTGCTTATTGCAAGTAAATGGTGTGCTCTTTCAGACCATATTCCAATACAAGGCTTGGGTTCTAGGATAGTATGATCAAGGGGTAAGAATGTGTGTATCAAACGCAGTAAAACAAAAAAGCACTTATGAAAATCTCATAAGTGCTTGATTATCAGTGTGGGCCCACCAGGGCTCGAACCTGGGACTTACTGATTATGAGTCATATCTTTTTTGAGTCAATATGATTTTAAAACTACCTAACTCGCGTTTAAGGACAATTTAGGGCTATCATTGAGTTATATAAATTCAAAAATCGCGTGCAAATCGCGTGCAAATTATGAAGACTCACATTATACTGTCCCTCGATAAACGAAGACAAAAAAAAGACGGGACCTATCCGATTGTCTTGCGTTTAACACACAAACGTAGAACAACATCTATAAAGACAGGATACGAAGTGCCAGAAAAGGCTTGGGATGAATCAAAGAAAATGGTTCGAACCTCTTACAGGGGATTTGAGAATGTAACAAGGGTAAACAATACACTGCATCGTAAGCGTGGAGAGGCCTTAGATACAATTACCAAACTTGAAGATAAGAAAGAGTTGGTTGCACTTTCTGTGACAGGAGTCAAAGAAAGAATTTTGGGACGTTACTCGAAGGTTACCTTTTATTCATATACTCAAAGACTGATTGACGAGTTTGTTTCGAAGGGGAGGATAGGCAATGCGAGAAGCTACAAGAACGTGTTGAGAGAAGTTAGGAAATTCACAAAGGATGTTGATTTTGGATTTGAAGAGCTTACCTATGATTTTCTCCAAAGGTTTGATACCTATTACTTATCAAAAGGATGCTCAGAAAATGGTCTTGCTGTTTATATGCGAACTATCAGAGCTATTTTTAATCGAGCGATCAAGGATAACATTGTTGATTCTAATTCTTATCCATTCCAGCACTATACTATCAGAACTAAACCTACAAAGAAGCGAGCTATTAATTACCAAGCAATCCAGAAGATAATTCAATTAGAGATCAACGCCACAGATCCACTTTTTCATGCAAGGAATTATTTCTTGATGAGTTTCTATCTGATGGGTGCGCCTTTTAGCGATATGGCAAATTTAAAGCTTGAGAATATTGTTGATGGTAGGATTCGATACCGAAGAAGAAAAACTAGCAAATATTACGATATTAAAGTCTCTGATCAGTTGAAGTCTATTTTGGAATATTACCTTAAGGGTAAGAAGGAAACTGACTATATCCTGCCAATTATCAAAAGCGAGGAAATAGAGTTACAGAACAAGGAAACCCATTATGCTCTAATAGCATACAATACCTCACTCAAAAAACTTGGAAAACGAGTTGGTATTCAAGAAGAACTAACTTCTTACGTATCAAGGCATTCATTTGCCTCATTGGCAAATGATAAAGCAATACCTCTTACCGCAATTAGTGAAATGTTAGGTCACCAAAGTGTCAAAACTACGCAAGTGTATCTGGCAAGTCTGGGTAGCAAACGGATTGATGATTTTAATGATCAGATTATCAATGATTTGTAGTCCTCCTGCGTGACAGGCAGGCTAAATCTGTTTTAATATGCTCTTTAAAGTGGTAAAAACGTTGTTTTAAGTAAATGCAGAGGGGTTGAAAATCATAGTAATTCAGGATTTGCTTGAAAATTCAAATGGCAAATTATGGGTTTTAAGAATTACCTTGTTAGTCAAGAAGGGTATATTCTACGTCTTCAATATACAACAGCTCATTTTCATTACAAGGGTGCAAGATTCATCAGCTGTAACCAAAGAAATCAATT
>JABSPG010000429.1 GCA_013214445.1 Ekhidna sp.
ACACCATTTGAATAGGTTTTTGAGAGGTTTTTAATCTTAAGTGTCATTTGTTTTGATGTTTTAGTCTGTTGAAGTTTGATTTAGTTGTCGAAAGGAATTCGGTTCACATTATCCCAAGCAATACCAGGCAATGCATAGACCTGTTCTTCTAATTTCTTATCGCGAGAAATGCGTTTGTCCTCGGGAATTTCGGCAATGCCCTCAGTCTGCCAGCTGTCAAAGCTTACCAGGATTTTTGCATCAACCTTTGATCGCTCATTTTTAGAAAAGAGATTCTTCTTGGTCAAATCCACCAGCATATTGAACCGAGTGGACAGTGGATACCACTTGCCTTGATGATACTGATAATTGACCTGAGACTTCATTTCAGGATTAGAAATACCATACCCTGCTAGAAACAAAATAGGTCGGATCGCTGCAGGTATTACCATTGTAAAGTCTTGCTGGACAGCCGCTAGGGCTTGGCTTTCCTTATCGAAGAATAGCAATCCAGACTGCCTCCCTTTTGGAAAGTACTCCGATGGCCTCACTTTGCCATTTGATTCGAATCGAATCACGATCATTTCACGTCCCTGATAGGTCGAATTATTTTCGAATGCGTATTCGTATTCATCCAGCTTTTCAGGATTGATGTATCCTTCAAGATTACGTAGCGGATCCATCTCGATTACATCTGCAGGGGCCATCATCCCCACCATCACTGCCCGAGCTTCTTCTCTTGCCTTTTCTTCGTCAAATTCCTCACCGGATTTCTCAGCCCTTTTCTTGGCCTTAGCGAACTTTTTGGCAGACTTCTTCTTGCCAAAATCCATTTCCTTTAAATCGTCGGCCTCTTCAAAAAGCAGCAAACGTTGTTGTAGTTGCATTGTATCCAAGAAATCAGGAGCATAAGTCTGGCAATACCCCTCCATATATTTAAAGGGGTCACCATTATCCTTAGTCAATTGTTGAAAATAGGCGTAGGCTTGAAAGGAATCTCCGTAGTTTTCCTCTCGCTTGGACATGGCTTGCCTGATATACTCTTCTGGGCTTACTGGCCTTACAACTACCGTCTCGAGTTGCACTACATTTTCCGCTAGTAAAATCGTAATCTCACTTCCATCAAAGTAGCTGATCGTTTCGGTTTCGTACCCAACATAGTTTACCACTAAGCTTGGTTGATTTAGCGAATCAGGAAGTGTCAGTTTAAACTTCCCACTCTCGTTTGCAACTGTACCCAAAGATGTACCAGCAATACCGATCGTAGCGAATGGTAGAGGTTCTTTGGTTTCTTTATTGAGGACAATCCCAACAACCTGCAAGTTTTGGGCATGTATGAACCCTGGAGATAAGATTATTGCAAGAACAATAATTGCTATTTTTCTTAATACATTACTCATTTTCAATTTTGATTAATTCCAACGCTCACAAAACTATCTGGCACGATAGCGCAGCTATAATAAGAGTGATCTCCCCAAGGGGTAAAGTGACCTGGGTAAACATTCCTGTGATGAACGGCCTTTCATCACTTAAAATCACAATTGGTAATTGAGCTTACTAGCTTTGCATCATGATCGATTTTCTAAAAAAGCGATGGGTATACCATTTTTTAATCTGGTTAGCTGGCTTTGGAGTGATGATTATTGCTTGGATCGCTTCTGGCCCAGAAGAGACACTTGAAGCTCAGCTAGGAATCCTTGCCTATTTCGTTCCAATCATTCCAATCGTTTATCTCAACTTCTATTTCAAGAGCATATTCTTTGATAAGAGTAAGTATTGGAAGTACCTCCTATCCATTCCAATCCAGGTAGCTGTTGGCGTCATCATCTATCAATTAGACTACCTCTTGTTTGTAGACTTCAAACAATCATGGCTCCAAGATGCCAACAATATCTTCTTCATCATTGCTTTTACAACAGGCCTTCAGTATTTAAAGAGAGGAATAGTTAATCAATATCAAATACAAGTGTTGCGAGCAAAAAACGCGGAGATGGAACTGAACAGTTTGAAGGCACAAATCAATCCACATTTTTTATTCAATAACCTGAATAACATCTACTCCATCAATCAAATTGATCATGAAAAGGGCACAGAGATGATCCTGGAATTGGCTGAAGTGATGAGGTACCACCTCGCTTCTTCAAAAAAGAAGAAAGTTTCTCTTCAAGATGAGGTTCAGCTCGTTCGATCTTACATCGAACTTGAAAAATTACGCCTCCAGGATAATTGTAAGCTGGAAATAGCTATCGAAGAGCCTAAGACTTCAAGTAAAATTTCTCCTCTGCTATTACTGCCTTTCATAGAAAACGCATTTAAACATGGAACCCATCCTACGCTTGAATGCTTTGTAAAAATCAGTATTACTAGTACTGACCAAGAAATCCATTTTTCAGTATTAAACAGCATAATCAATAACAAGAACGTTGTAAAAACGAACTTAGGACTGGAGAATACCCAAAGAAGACTGGAGCTTCTTTACCCGGAAAGTCATAAGCTGGAAATGAATAGAACGCAGGAAACGTATGCTGTTAAGCTAGAAATACAACTATGACGAAAATAAAGTTACTCATAGTAGACGATGAGCACCTTGCACAGAAAGTGCTGCAAAAGCATGCAGCAAATATTGAGTACTTGGAAGTAGTAGGCACCTGTTTCGATTCCATTTCCACCATCAATTTTCTAAACAATCAGCAAGTGGACGCCATTCTGCTCGACATTCAAATGCCTGACTTAACAGGTTTAGAATTGGTGGAGACGCTGGAAAAAAACTGTCCCAAGATCATTTTCACCACGGCCTATACGGAATATGCACTTGAAAGCTTTAATTATGAAGCGGTCATCGACTATCTACACAAGCCCATCAGGCTTACTAGATTCATAAAAGCAATGGAACGGCTAAAAAAACAGCTTGAATTGGAGCAAAGTGTCCTTCTACCCGAACAAGCAAATGTGCAAACTGCCGCAGATGTATCGAAAGACTTCTTGAATGTTAAAGACAACAAAGTCATCCATAAAATCTTCTATGAGCAGATACTATACCTTCAGTCTTGGGGTAATTACATCAAGATCTTCACCGATGATGAGAACGTACGAATGGCACGCATGACCATCAAAGAACTAGAAGATCTATTGCCCAAAGAATACTTTGAGCGGATTCACAAATCGTATATCGTAAATGTGAAAAAGGTATCTGGATTAGACGGCAATCGAGCGATTATCGATGGCAACCTAATACCGATTGGTAAAAGCTATTTGGGTACGGCCAAGAAAAAGCTGATGGGGTAAATTCATTATCAGAATACGATTTACTTTCAATAAAAAGCGCTCAATTAACTTTAGACTTTAATCATAGAGCATCAAATAGACACACTCTATTCTATCAGAAATCGACTTAGTACCCTGCGGCCTGTCCGTCCTTACGGCTTTCTGAGGCTCCATGATAAACTTTGTTTTCCTCATCCCACATGATTGCCTGATAGCCTCCATAAACCCCTCTTGCTGTGCCAACACTGTGCCCCATATCCATCAATTTTCGGATGGTCTCGTAAGAAATACCAGACTCTACTCGTATGGTTCCACGATCTTGGGTGACCCTTCCCATTGGGCTAGCTCCTCCAGTATGATCCCAACGAGGTGCATCTCCTGCTTCTTGAAGATTCATTCCAAAATCAACAATGTTCATGACAATTTGTGTATGTCCCATCGGCTGGAAATCTCCTCCCATCACCCCAAAACTCATAAACGGTTTGCCATCCTTAGTGACAAAAGCAGGGATGATTGTATGGAAAGGCCGCTTACCAGGCTCGTATGTATTTGCCTGACCAGACTTTAGACTGAAAAGTTCTCCTCTATCCTGTAGCATAAATCCTAATTTTGGTGGAGCCATCCCTGAACCCATGCCTCTGTAATTGCTTTGAATGAGAGACACCATGGTTCCTTCATTGTCTGCTACAGTCATGTAGATGGTTTCACCGGCTGAAATCTCTCCAGCATTGTAAGTA
>JABSPG010000043.1 GCA_013214445.1 Ekhidna sp.
ATGTAGCTATCAGGCACTTCTGCATCTAAATTCGCTTCGTTTCTTAGCGGTTCAGTAACGGCTAAGGAATAAAGAATAAATGGGGTTATCAATAGGTATTTAATCATGATCTAAGGATATAAGTGTTTGATTCAATTTTTTAATTTCTTGGAATAAGTCATAAAAGAAATGGCAGAGGTCACTTCTCAATTTCTTCGTAGGGGTTTTAGTTTGTCGTAGGAGTATCAATGCCATCAAAAAAGATCTTAGGCCCCACGATGGTCCTTATCGACTTGGCTCCCTGATCATCCACATCTATCGTTTCCGAAACCACATAATAGTAGAACCTATCGTAGTAGTTCGTAGCGGTAAACGAGGGACCAGTACCTAGGCTTTGGCTTGGGACATCTGCGATAAATTCTCCAGAAGCATTTCCATTCGAAGATGTTCCTGAGTACCAATCAATAGTATATTCAACTCCAGGATCAGCAGTGACGAGTAATTCAAACTGTACAGCTCCCGCGACTCTATTGAGGTTAATTGGACAGGGACCTGTGTAACTATCAGTGTCCGCTGCATTAATATCAATGGTTGTTTTACGATCGAAGCAGAGGTCTAAGCCTAAGGATGATCGCTCAATTTGAACTCGTTTTTGCTTTATTACAGGTAATCCACCACAAGTCATTCGTACAGCGACAAAGTAGAGTCCTTCTGCGGTGAAGGTATAATTAAGCTCATTAGAGTTGCTAACACCAGTAGGATTAGTGAAATCAGTCAATTGACTTGGATTACCCTCGTAAGTGGCCCGATCAATAATAACCCATTCAAAAGAATTACAGTCCTTCGCATCGAAGACAGTCAAACTTGTAGTTGAATTGACATTCGTTGATTTGGCTGAAATAGAGGCATTGTCCAAACGAAATAAGTCGGTGCTTTTATGATAGTCAAAGGCCTGAAGCATATTAAAGTCCTCATCACGGACCAACTTTAAGCTACCGTCCGAATGATATTCAAAATACTGGCTAATCCCCTTACTGGTCTCAGCAAGCTTCCTACCATTCGTTCCTATATGTGTATAACTAAAGCCCACATCCTTTGGATGGAACGCCACCTCGTCAATTGTAAAATCGCCAGTGCCAGACAACTCAAGATATTGCAACCCGGGAGAGACTAATGCAGCCATTTCGGTAGAGTAGTAATGCCAGGAGTTATCATTGCTAACCGGAATACTGACCGATGCTATTTCCACGCCATCGTGTATCACTCGCACATTGAGATCTGCTGAATTCATGGATTTGATCCAGCATGAAAAGAGGTATTCGTCATTCTCTGGAGTAAAGGTATAGTACTCTTTTCCGATCGAAATGACCTTACCTAAGCCTATCACTCTGCCTTCTGCATAGGCCTCTACTCCCGGAATGGTAGGGTAGTCAAAAATATCTACATTCTTAGACTCAAAATCATCAAAGATGACCTCTGAATCAATGGCGCCAGTGAAAGCACCGCTTGCATATTTACCTTCGTGATTATAAGTGAGTGCGGATTTGTTTTTTGTACGATCTATGGCCGATACCACTTTACCAAACTGATTCCTGGATAGAACAGTCCCCAATTTCTGGTAGCGATCATCTATATCGAATACAGCATCCGAAGATTCGTCAATTGATGAGATCAAAAAGTCAGGTATTGGATCACCAATATCCAATACATAAGATGATTTAGGATAAACAATGTCACGATCTATGTAATATTCCCATTCACCGAAGGTAGCGTCAATGGTATGTTCCACTCCTCCAATCTCCAGCGTTTGGTAGGTTTCTATCGGCTGGTAGATCTGACCCTTTGCCACCAGTTTTGACCAAGCCTCTACTTCAGCGGTTCTTGGTCCAGTTGGAGAAATGGTGTATGCATCAGGATATTTAAAATAGGTTCGATAAACTCGCCCCTCCTTATCCGTTGACTGATTACTGGTGACCCGTCCCAAATCGTCATGATTTACGATTGTTTCTGTCTGACTAAAGTTTGCATCATCAGATGGATCATAAGACCAAGTGGTGACCTTAGCGCGAGATTCAAAAAGTCCATGATCAATTTGGTAATGGCCATAGCCAAAGCCATCTGCAACTCCATTTGCGACTGTTTCAAAACTAGTCAGCATCGATCTCAGCCCGTATACGGGTGTAGAAATTCCATAACGCTGGTATTCGTAAGCCGTTCTGCTTACCAGATCACCATCTGCATCTCGTTGGGTCATTTCCAAAGGCTTACCGTTAAAGCGATACAATAACGAATGATTAAAGGGGAGATAATCCGTGGGTGACAGTCCGGTTTGAGGCACTAAAGTTCCAGCAGCATTCGGTGCGTACCGCAGCCCTCCAATTAGCTGTTTGTTGATGTCGGTTGCATTTTTGTTAATATCAAATAAAGTAGTGGTGCTACCAAAGCCGGAGCGACTAACCACGCATCTTTGATAAGCAACAGAGTAACCTGGATGATCGCTCTCGGTAAGATCCCATTTAGAAAAAAGTAATTGCGCACCTAATGCCTGATTTAAGGGTAAACTCTGTTCCAATTCGGGAAAGTAAAAGGGAGTAGGTGCTTGGAAGCCTCGTAGCTGGTAAGGATTCAAATAATGGAAAGTGGGTTTATACATGAGAACGCCGCTAGAAAACCCATTGGCTAATTGATAATCGTAATCAATCAGAACATCGTTTGCATGATCTACTCCATCATGAATTCGAACTTTCTTGACTCTGATGCCACCACCATATTCATCTTGACCACTGAGCGAGTCATAGTACCGATTCACTTCATAGGAAATGCGTTCAGTACCACTGAGAGGGAGTGTAACTTCTTTGAGCGATCCTACAGCCAGTCTAGAAACAATCGGATTTTCGGTGTTAAAACCAGTAGTCGAACCTTGACTTTTGGTATAACTGGGGGCAGGTCGCAAACCTACTCTTTCCATTCCTTCTTCTTCGGGAAAATAATAATGGGCTCTTATGCCTAACCGTTCCGGTTGTGTTACGATTGGTTGAATCCTTGGAGAATAGTAACCATACTGGTCGGTCTCCTCAGTCTCCCTATCAGTGAATGTACTGCTACCCGCAGATACTCCATAATAATCAAACATATACCTGCTGGTTGTGCTGCCCTGATGAAGAAAAAGCGTTGACAAGTACAAATGAGATCGATAAGCGAAAGTTTCCTCATTACTTTGCACAGGATTGTACCTAAACTCATAGAAGTGATGGGTCTCATCTGTTCGTTTGTCCAGAACTCTAATGTCCGTTAAGATGGGGTATTTGATTTCATAATCACCCAAAGGCAACATAATGCCATTCTTCCCAATGGTGACACGCTCCCATTTGGTATCTATAGCCGACAAATGCCCCACATGATTGTATTTCAGTTCTAAATCAAATTGATCTCCATTTCTGAAATCATCAATCGGCTCATACAAATAGTACAAATTAAAGTCTTTCACTTCCGTGGAACTGGATTCTTCTGACGTGCCATCATCAAAATATATGTTATGACCAAAACCATAGAAGAAATTGATTACATCTCCTGTGTGGGAAGTAATCTTCCGTAGAGTCCAAGATGTGGTGTAAGTCTGACCGTCTTGATGAGAATAATAAATTCTTTTATTATTCATCATAATTGGTTCGGTAGATTCATTGATTACCGTGGCTGTGATCTCCGTGTGTTTCTCAAAAACATAAACCGTCTCATTCAGTGTGGTGACCTCAAAGGCAGTGATGGCTCCTTGTGAACCTGAACTGTAGGTAATATCCAGCTGTTGGTTACCTAACAAAATCGGCTGACCTGCCTCTCCAATGGTAAATGATGCACTCAAATGACCCGGAACGGAGATCGTAAACAAATCTGGCTCCATATCATATATGTCATCCTGATCGTTACCCCCGCCAAATTCAGCTAAGGCAGGGTAAGCGCTGCCATCGCCGGTAGGAGTTGCTCCGTAATTAGTTACAAAAGCATTTACCTTCGCTGCTCCCCCATGTAACCAGCCATACAGAGAGGGATTGGTGCTGTTTAGATCATTTAAATCATCAGGTAAATCATTAACCCTGCGGCTGACCTGACCTCCTGCTGACAAATACCAGCCAATACCCGCTTGACCTGCTGGCTGATCAACCGGAAATCCACTCGTGCTGTAATTCAGGTTAATCGGAACCTGATACTCTCCACTAGTGACTGTCCAAAGTGGAATAGAAGCCTGAGCTGCTCCGGTGTATTGATTCACACTGACAACACTTTGTGCAGAAAGTGAAGAGGCTATTAAAAGAAATACAAAAGATAGTAGAAATGAATGGGTGAAGGTCTTCATAGGTTTTAACGCATAAATCTGATTTCGTTATTAACCATAGACACAGTGATTCTATGATTAACAAAAAAACAGAAGTGACACTTATTGCTGGATAAAAGTGATTAGTCTGGTGTAGGTTTTAGTAATAGTGAGTAAAAAGTTAGGTTGAAAATACATCGCTAACTTAAGAAAAAAAATTAATTACACAACGTTAACCATTAACAACGATGATGAAACTTCGTAGTTGATTTAACATTTTTCTGCTTCAGCGAACTTTATTTCTAGGTATTCACTAAGCTAGCAATCAAAGAATCACCTCAGTAATTAAAACACTCACAAATGTATGAGCGTCGCTATTCTTTGAATGAACGGAAACGATTCAATGTGAGCGCATGAATTTAGGTTGATTGTTTTCTTGACTATTGGTTGAAAGTCGAAGCAATCATCTTTAAATGTTGTACCTATGTTGTACCCATTATAATGAAAAAGGCACTTACGTTAATGTAAGTGCCTCATTTTCAAGTACCTCGGATGGGACTTGAACCCATACGACCGCAATGGTCACAGGATTTTAAGTCCTGCGTGTCTACCAATTCCACCACCGAGGCGTGGTATCTACCAAAAAAGAAGCCGCATCTAGTGCGGCTACTGAGCGGGAGACGGGATTCGAACCCGCGACCCCAACCTTGGCAAGGTTGTGCTCTACCAGCTGAGCTACTCTCGCTTATCTCTTCCTTTGAAAAGGATTGCAAATTTATATTAAGCTATTACAATTACAAGTATTCTTGGCAACAAAATTCAGAGAGAAAATATGATCTATTCACATGAAAGTACAGATCAGAATATTCCTAATACTCAAGCCGTATTTCGATAAGATCATACAAAAGTTCTGACGAAACGAACATAAACTTCGAGCGAGGTAAATACCTGAAAAACAGCTAGTTATTTTGCCTATACCAATATCCTGATTTCCATTTAAAGCCTTCTGGTTGCATGCTTTGATCTTTGTAGTATAGGTAAAGAACCTGCAATTGCCACACTAAAAGAAGGAAGCTATGTTCAAAGAGGAAGTAGAAATGACGCTGGAATGTGCCGTCAATGTGAGAAAGCACTTAGTTAGAATTTTGGAAAATCGAACGGATTCTGATCTCGAGGCTCAACTGAAATACGTAAATAGCTTAATCCTTGAAGCTAACTCGATGCAAGTACTAGCAGTCTAGTTTCCCTTCAGCAGGTCTTTCAATTCATTCAGCTTTAAAAGCGCTTCCACGGGAGAGGTTGTATTGACATCCACACCTCTAAGTACATTCAATATTTGTTCCATCCGTGGATCAGCCTCAAACAAATTCATCTGGAACTGCTGCGTGGGCAATTCCTCTAGCTTTTGTCGATCACTTTCTGTTAGCTTTTCTTTCTCCAGGTGCTTAAGAATTTCATTGGCACGAATTACAACTGCGTTTGGCATACCAGCCATCTGCGCCACGTGAATACCGAAGCTATGCTCGCTACCACCTACAACAAGTTTTCTCATAAAAATGACCTTATTCTCAAGCTCTTTTACTGAAACGTTGAAGTTCTTCACTCGCGAAAGGTCTTTGGCAAGCTCATTTAATTCGTGATAGTGAGTAGCAAATAGCGTTTTTGCCCTCGCCTTTGGATGATTGTGCAAATGTTCCACGATAGACCATGCAATGGAGATGCCGTCATAGGTACTGGTCCCTCTGCCAATTTCATCCATCAATACCAATGAGCGATCGCTCAAGTTATTTAGGATGCTAGCAGTTTCTGTCATCTCCACCATAAAAGTGGATTCTCCTCTCGACAGATTATCTGAGGCTCCTACTCGGGTGAAGACTTTATCAACCAAGCCTACTTTGGCATAACCGGCAGGCACAAATGAGCCCATCTGAGCCATCAAAGTGATCAATGCAGTCTGACGCAACAGGGCAGACTTACCAGCCATATTTGGCCCGGTAATGATCATGACTTGCTGTGATTCAGTGTCGAGATATACATCATTTGAAATATAGGCTTCTCCCTCTGGCAGGTTTCGCTCAATCACCGGATGTCTGCCTTCTTTGATATCCAGAACTTTTTCGTCTGAGATAGTGGGTCTTGTATACTTGTATGCAGTCGCTTGCTGAGCAAAGCATGAAAGACAATCCAACTGACCAATAACCTTTGCATTTTGCTGAATAGCATCAATATAGGTGTGAGCAAAAGCAACCAATTCACCGTACAGTCGCTGCTCCAGTACAGAAATCTGCGATTCCGCATTGAGAATCTTTTCCTCGTACTGTTTCAACTCTTCAGTGATGTACCGTTCTGCGTTTACCAATGTCTGCTTTCTAATCCACTCCTCCGGCACTTTGTCTTTGTGTGCATTAGAAACCTCCAAGTAATACCCAAAGACCTTATTGTAAGCAATCTTTAATGAACTGATCCCTGTCCGCTCAATTTCTCGATCCCTTATCCCAGCAAGAAAGTCTTTTCCCGAGGTAGAAATAGCTCGTAGTTCGTCTAATTCTTCATTGACACCTGTTTCAATCACCCCTCCTTGATGCAATTGCAGCGGTGCATCATCCTTCAATTCTTCGGTCAGTTTCTCGATCAGCTTAGCACATGGATTTAGTAAATCATAAAATGCAGCAAAAGCCGATTCCCCACCAATCAGTTCCCGAATGGGAGTCACTTGTGACAAGCTTTTCTTCACTTGAAATAGCTCCCTTGGATTGACACGACTGGTTGCCACTTTTCCAACTAACCTTTCCAAGTCACCAATCTTCTCTAGATGCTCTCTTAGGTTATCTTGAAGTTCCTCTCCTTGGAAAAGGGTCTCCACCACTTCCAATCGCTGATCGATCTCAGGCTTACTTTTGAGAGGCAAAACCATCCACTTTCTGAGCAGCCTTCCACCCATTGGTGTCATGGTATGATTAATTGTATCGATCAATGAAATGCCATCTGGCTGAGCCGATTGAATCAATTCAAGGTTTCTTATGGTAAATCTATCAAGCCAGACATATTTGTTTTCATCTATTCTAGCAATAGACTTTATATGATTTGTCTCTTTATGCTCCGTCTCATCGAGGTAATACAAGATTGCTCCGGCGGCCAGTATTCCTTCAGGCAATTCTTCAATACCATATCCTTTCAGGTTGGGTACATTGAAGTGCTTGGTGAGTTTTTCATACCCATAATCTTTACTGAAAATCCAGTCTTCCAGTGGGAAGGAGGAAAAAAGTTCTCCATATTTTGATCCGTATATATCCCTGCTAGGCTTAGGGTAAATTATTTCTGACGGTTGAAAACCACGAATGAGTTTATCTACATAATCTTCTGTTCCCGCCGAAACCATAAACTCACCTGTGGACAGATCTAGAAAAGCAACCCCACATTTTTCCTTTGAGAAGAAAATTGAAGCTAGGAAATTATTCTTTTTTTGATCTAGCACATTGTCATTGAGCGAGAGACCTGGGGTTACCAACTCTGTAACTCCACGCTTGACAATACCCTTCACCGTCTTTGGGTCTTCCAGTTGATCACAGATGGCTACCCGATACCCCGCTCTTACTAATTTGGGAAGGTAGGTGTCCATAGCATGATGGGGAAAACCAGCCAGCTCCATTTCCTTCTGAGAACCATTGGCGCGCTTGGTCAAAACAATATCTAACGTCTTGCTAGCCTTCACAGCATCTTCACCAAATGTCTCATAGAAATCACCGACTCGAAAAAGCAAAAGCGCCCCTGGATACCTCCCTTTGATCTGGTTGTATTGCTTCATTAGAGGAGTTTCCTTCGCTGATTTACTTCCTGCCATGTATTTGCTTAAGACTAATTTTGGGTGCTAAATAGTGACTGCAATATTAGGAATTACCGATGAGGAAAATAAAAAACGAAGAACTTAACCGTCTTACTCCCGAGCAATTCAAAAATGCTGAAAAACTCCCAGTTGTCCTGGTTATGGATGATGTCCGAAGTGCCATGAATGTCGGATCTGCTTTTCGCACTTCGGATGCTTTTTTCATTGAAAAAATATATCTGGCAGGAATTACGGCGAAACCTCCACACCGTGAAATCAACAAAACAGCCCTTGGAGCTCAAGATACAGTAAGTTGGGAGCATGTAGAATCTGTAGAGGCATGTATCGCAGACCTCAAGAACCTCAACTATCAAATAGTGGCAGTGGAACAAGCGGATGAAAGCACTTCGCTATTGGATTTTAAGATCACTAAAGGCACAAAATATGCCTTTGTTTTTGGAAATGAAGTATTCGGTGTTAGTGATCAAATAGTGGAAAACGCAGACACTGTTCTAGAGATCCCTCAGTATGGAACGAAGCATTCACTAAACATCTCCGTAAGCATTGGGGTGGTCCTGTGGGATTTTGTCAGCCAACAAAAAAGGCTCTCCTAATTGGAAAGCCTTTTTACTATTTTCTTTTAAATGATTCTATTCCAAAGTATCGCCATGACAACCAGAGTGCCCAAAAGGAAATCAGGAAAAAGACGATCAGTTGGAAGGTAGTCATTCGTAATCTCTTTTAAGCTGGATCGTACTCCAGACCTAAGATTCGCTCTTCGAACATGCCAAGTGCAATTTTATCTTCACCTAGCACATCAAACATCTCGAGAGCTCTCCTAGCAATGTACTCCTCCTCTATTTGCTCCTGAACGAACCAACGCATAAATTCTTCTGTGGCGATATCGTTGTACTTTCTACACTCTCCTACGATTTCATGAATCGCATCTGATACCGCGATTTCATGCTCCAAAGCTTTCTCAAATACCTCTCTCAATGTGCCAAAATCATGTTGCGTTTCTCCCACAGTTGGCGAAACCGCATCGCACTCCATGTCACACAAATAATGGAACAACTTCAGTTGGTGCTTCCTTTCCTCGTCGGATTGCTTGAAGAAGAAATCAGCACTGTTATCGTATCCTCTCACATCGCACCAAGCCGCCATCGCCAGGTATGCTGCAGAAGAATGCGCCTCCATTTTGATCTGACGGTTGATGATAGCCACGATCTCTTCCTTCAAAACATGGTGTCTTCTAAGTATATCTTTCATATGAATTCCTATTTATTAAGCTGTTTCACTTAACCATCAGAAGTTGAAAACGTTTTTTCGAAGTATCTTCTGAATGGCACTATTGAGTGCTAAGGTATCGAACGTTCCGTTTAGAAGCTCTCTAAATTGCAGTATCTGACGAAGGCTAAGTACAAGGAAACGGTCACAGTGTGGGAGCTCTATCACCTCTATATCAGGAGCAGAACTTTCTAACAGCTCCAAAATATCTAATGACATGATCTTCTTTCTGAATGCAAAAAGCTCACAGAGCTTGAAAGAAATTTCTTCCTGCTCAAAGGTCAGTAAGAAACGATCTGTCTGCTCGCACTGGGCGATTGAGGTTTCCTTTATTCTAAAAATCTCTTCCTGCATTTTGACACATTGCGTATAGCGTAGGGCATGATTTGCAGTATTTTCCTTTCTTCTTCATGTATTTGAAGCAACACTCCTTTTTAAGTTTCTTTCCCTTCTTTTTCTTTTTTTGAAGGTGCTCAGCGTAAAGCTTCGAAACCGGAAGTTGTTCGGGAATACTACTCATCAATGCTTCTTATTTAGATAGATTCTAAATAGATTGCAAACCTAATATTGACAGCTCGATTAAGCAAGCTTATTTAGACTGATTCTAAATGATTTTTGTCAGGTTTCGTCCTTACTAGTAATTGCTTCTCGAGTGTTGTCCGCATGATCTCAAGTACTGTATATAGTCAAAAATTCTTCAATCAACTAGGTATGCTAAAACTCTCAGCTGTAAAGTCTTTTCCTGTCGACTGCTTAGTCAAAAGCATCTCAGATGACGAACTAAAGGATCGACTTTACGAAATGGGCATCTTTCCAGGCCAATCGATCAGACTTCTGAAAAAGGCTCCTTTTGGAGATCCCTTTATGATCTCCGTAGACGACAGCTATTTGATGTTGCGGTTGAACGAAGCTGATCTGATCTCAGTTGAAATGGTCGAGAAATCATGAGAAAAATCGCATTAGTAGGAAATCCCAATGTAGGAAAAAGCACCCTTTTTAATAAGTTAACAGGACTAAATCAGCATGTCGGAAACTACCCAGGAGTTACCGTTGACAAGAAGTATGGAATTACCAGCATCAATGGTGAGAAGTATGAAATTGTGGATTTACCGGGTGTCTACAGCATCAACCCCAAAAGTGAAGATGAGCGGATTGTCTACGAATACCTGACCAAAAAATCAGATATTGACTTAGTGGTGGTCATCGCTGACGCGTTGAACTTAGAAAGAAACCTTGTTCTTTTCTCACAAATCTATGATTTGAATCTACCAATCATGTTGGTAGTCAATCGCATAGACATGAAAGGTGCTTCAAAAATCGACCCCTATGATTTGAGCCGACTTTTGGGTGGCATTCCAGTAGCAGCAATTAATGCTCGAACTGGAGATTTGAAGGATCTGAAGGATCAGATTGGCGGCTTTGAACGCCCTGACCAATGGCAACAATTTTATACAAAGACCGAAGAAGACAACTATGAAAAGGAAATAGAAGAACGCTTCGCTATAGTTAGAAAGCTGCTTAAGTTTTTGAAAAAGGAATCGAAAGAAGCCTCTTCTATCACAAATAAACTGGACCAAATATTGGTTCACAGATTCTTTGGATACGGAATATTTATTGGGATTCTGTTCCTTATTTTCCAATTTCTTTATGCATTCGCCAATGTTCCGATGGATTTGATAGATTCCTTCTTTGGCGTGGCAAGTGGATTTGTGTCTGATTTTCTGCCAGCCGGACCTGTGAGTGCTTTGCTAGCGGAAGGAATCATTCCCGGTATTGGAGGTGTAGTTATTTTCATCCCACAAATTGCGCTTCTGTTTCTATTCCTTACCATTCTAGAAGAAACTGGCTACATGACCCGAGCAGTTTTTCTAATGGATAAGCTCATGAGACCTTTTGGGTTACATGGCAAAAGTGTGGTCCCTTTGATGTCTGGAGTGGCTTGTGCTATTCCTGGCATTATGGCTGCCCGATCCATCGATCAACCTAAAGAAAGATTGATTACGATACTTGTCACGCCTCTCATGAGCTGCTCCGCTAGACTTCCCGTTTATATTTTGTTAATCACCTTAACGGTACCTGATCAGCAGATTGCAGGTTTTATCAATTTACAAGGATTGGTATTGTTAGGAATGTACTTGCTCGGACTAATAGCAGCATTACTATTTGGTATGCTATTCAAATTCATTTTGAAAACTGAATCTAAGAGTTTCCTAATCATGGAGATGCCTCAGTATCAAGTTCCATACCTCAAAAACGTGCTATTTAATGTCTATGAGAAAAGTAAAGCTTTTGTTTGGGGCGCTGGGCGAATAATCATTGCATTATCGATCATCTTATGGGTATTGGGATCCTATGGTCCAGACTCTTTTGGCAATGACAAATCAGAAGAGCTTATTTCGCAGACAGCTCTTGAATCTTCTTTTATTGGGATCGCCGGCCAACAGATCGAGCCTGTCATTGAGCCTTTAGGATATGACTGGAAAATTGGCATTGCTCTTATCACCTCCTTTGCTGCAAGGGAAGTATTTGTAAGCACCATGGCCACCATCTATAGTATAGACAATGAAGAAGATGAGGCCTCTCTGTTGCAGCGGATGAATCAGGAAGTCGATGCATACACAGGAGAGAAGCGATATGGCTTAGCTACAGGTATCTCATTGATGATTTTCTATGCATTTGCCATGCAATGCATGAGCACGCTTGCCATAACAAAAAGAGAAACCAAAACGTGGAAATGGCCCTTAATTCAGTTTGGCTACATGACTACTCTGGCATACGTTAGTTCCTTAATCGTTTATCAGCTACTCGCATGATTCAATTTACCATCATTGCACTTTTGTTTGCCTACTCTTGCTACTTTCTAATTAGGAGCTTTATTGGACCTTCAGTTTCTAAGAACGAATCTTGTGCTAAGTGTGGTAAGTAGCTTTTTGGTGCTCAGAAGAGAAGTACTGAAACCTCGACGATAACATCAAGGTTCCAGTAAAGAATGGTCACCTATTCTTGTTTCAAGAAGACAAATCGTTCCAATCTGGAAAGCTCCTTATCATCCACGTACTTACCAATTTCCTTTCGGAATTGCTCCAGGTTTTCATAAGGTCTGTATTCTTCAAATTCATGTGCCATTCTACTCCCAACACCTGGCAGAGCAAGAATATCCTCTTCCGTAGCTGAATTCAATTCAACAGGCACAAAAACATATTGCTCATAACGAGCGACCTCTGTCTCGTCTACATATTTGCCAATCTCCCGACGAAACTGGTCCAGCTTCAAGTATGGTCTGTACTCTTCGAATTCATGGGCCATTCGATCTCCAACTCCAGGGATTAGCTTGAAGTCTTCTTCAGCTGTAGTGTTCAGGTTGAATGGTACAAATACTTTCCGGTACAAGTCCTCTTTGTCAGCTGCACCTAAATCTGCAAATAAGGAATCAAAATCATTCATGGTAAGATATGGCCTGTTTTCAACTATTGTATTGATCGTCTCCATCTCTAGACCAATGCCAGCAAGATCTTCCGCTGTAGCGAGATTTGGATTGACTACCGTGGAAACTGTTGTTTCCTCAACTTCGACCGTCTTGTCTTCTACCTCACTTGTTTCATTTTTAACCTTCGTTTGACAAGCCGCCATTACGACTACTAGTAGACTTAATAATAGATTTTTCATTGAATTTTAGATTTGTTAAATAATAAGATTTTGTACGCGTATCCAATTGTCCCAAAAACAATCATGCTACCAGGAGCTAATGCTGGGATAGCCCCAGAAAAACTCTCAATCAAGACTGACCAAACGTCTAGGGTTGGTCTCATCTCTGCTTCGAACTCCATGTTTGCACTTAAATGCAAGTAAAAGCCTGCAATACCTGCAAATACGCATGCGATCATGAGGTAATTAAATATATACCCCAATAATTGCCCCTGGCGTATAGAAATGACTGTAAATACTACGAGGGAGATACCAATCAAAACTATCGGTAAAAGCTGCCAAGCACTTTCATAATGACCGATTAAGATGAGCTCAGAGGTTGTTCCAAGTGCCATGAATGCAATGGCAAAAGTCAATAGCCTAGCGAATCTGTTTGAAGGAATACTCATTTGCACGTTTTATAGTCATATTTTCAAACCCATGGAAAAGTAAAAGCTTCTCGGCGTAGCAGGAATAATTCCTGGTCCTGGGTAACTTTCCGCCCTCCTGGTGAAATAGGTTTGATTGGTGAAGTTATTTATCCCAAACGAGCACTTGTACCAATCCTTGATGTATTCAAAGGATAAATCCATTACATAATAGGAAGGAATGACGCCAGTAAGTGCGTTCGGATTAAATTCTGAGTTTGTTGCATCAGAAAATTGGGTTCCAAGATAAGAGAATTGATAAGTGGCCTTTAGATTTCTCCATCTATAGTTTAGACCAGGTCGAATCAT
>JABSPG010000430.1 GCA_013214445.1 Ekhidna sp.
GGCACTCAATTCTGGTACATCAGCTTTACAGTTGGCGTTGATTCTTGCTGGAGTTGGTGAAAATGATCATGTGTTGATTGGGACGCATACTTTTGCTGCGTGCGCAAACGCAGTAATCTATCAGCGTGCGGAACCAGTATTTATAGACTCAGAGCCCTACTCATGGAACCTGAACCCGGACTTACTTCGTCGATATCTGGAATCGGCGCAGATTATCCCCAAAGCAGTGATTATCACGCATATCTATGGAATACCCTCCAAAGTAAAAGAAACAGTTGCGATTGCAAAGCAATATGGGATCAAGGTAATTGAGGATGCCGCAGAGAGCTTGGGATCAACTGTGGAGAATAGAGTGACAGGCACTATCGGGGACTATGGTGTTGTGTCATTTAACGGTAACAAAATCGTCACAACTGGTGGGGGAGGGGCGCTAATCTGCTCAGAGGAGGACAGGGAAAAAGGACTATTTCTATCGACTCAAGCTAATAAAGGGAAATATGAATATGACCACCCTGAAGTCGGTTTCAATTTTAGGATGAGTAATGTACTTGCAGGAATGGGTATTGCCCAATTTAAGAGGCTAGACGAGTTTGTTGAAGCAAAAAGAGCTGTTTTTGATAGATATCAGCTAGAATTGTCCGACTACATCTCCTTCTATGAAGAGCAAAGCAACACTTTCTGCAATAGATGGTTGTCGGTGGGTCTGGTTAAGGATAGCACAATAGGTCTTGAAGCAGTGATAGAGTACTTGGATAGTAAAGGAATAGAATGCCGAAAATTTTGGAAACCATTGCATTTGCATAGTGCTTATACTGATTACAGTAGCGCCCTAAATGGATTGAGTTTCAAACTTTTCGAAAAAGGAATTTGCCTCCCGTCAGGTTCGGGAATGACAGAAGAGGAGCAGGATTTTGTGATTGATAATGTTCGAAAATTTTTCTCGACTTTCTAGTAAGCGGATGGTTTCTTAATGATTGCTTTTTTGCTCTTTGAGAATAGATTAGGAGGAAGAAAGATTTCCGCTCTAATATTCACCTGTATAAAACTGTCGTTGTTAGTAGCATCCCCTCTTACAGCTCCAGGTTGTATTTGGTCGTAGAAGGTAGCATTTGTCACTCCGATCTCATTTTTTCTATCACTGAGCAATTGAGAGGTCACATTCGAAAATTCTGTGGCGTAGCTTCCTGATACATCATCAAGGTAATCTGTGAATGCAAAATGGTAAGAGACTTCAAGATTGATATTTAAAAACTCATTAACCTTGAATTTTCCACCAATACCCGCAGGTATCGTGGTAGTCCAGCGTGAATAGGTTTCTCCTTCCGTCATTGCCTCTCTAAGGTCGTATCTCTCTCCCCCTAAAACCGCTGTGGGCTTGTACGACATATAGCCTACACCACTGAAAAGGTACGGATCAAAAATCCATCTCTTAAAATAATCCCCTTGATAGGATTTGATATAGTAAATTAAGTGCAACTGGGAATGAAAACTACGTGACTGAAACGAAAGGTTTCTTTGTTGTTCAAAAGAACCTTCAGATGCGTTCTTGTCATCACCTTCTAAAGTGAAAAAAGAAGCATCGATTCGAGCTCCAATTCGATTTAAAAGTCTAGCCTCTAACCCTACGGTCAGCTGCCCCATTTCAGTACTGAATTTATTCGTACTGTTTAATTCTCCAATATAGGTTGACGTTCCTGATCCGACAGAGAATGAAAAGTATCTGTCATTATATTGCCAGGATAGGAAATTTTGAGCTTGAGTGAAAAGCGACCAACAGAATAAACAGACTGTGAGGATTTGTCTCATTAGGTATCAAAAATAAATGTAGAAAAGTTTTCAGTTCTCACGAACCGAAAACAATTTCTACAAATAATCACCCTAATCGTTATTTTGAACCAATTTAAACCTGCGAACATACTTTGCTCTAGCAGTTGGTATATCAATAAATTAATGTCTTTATAACCTCTGTTATACATTACAATGATAGCTGAGATGATGCGGACAATAGCTGGTAGAAAAAGCTATTGTTAATTAAGTATAATGCTTATAACAATCTTTGTCTCAGTCTCTTCTTTTCACTTTGTATCTTTTTATTAGTAAGCCGCTTGAGTTTGGCTGCTTTTGTAGGTTGAGTTGCTTTTCTGGTTTTTTTCTTAGTGAATGCTTTTGCTATAACCTTGTCAAGTTTTTTGAAGGCAATCTCTTTGTTTCTGATCTGAGATCTTTTTGACTCACATGAAATAATCAAGTCTCCTTCTTTTGTCAATTTATTCTTAGCTGAGGCTCTTAAGATCTTCTTTTGCATTTCAGATAAAAGTTGTGACTTGGCAGCATTAAATCTTAGCGTGACTTTTGTCTCAACCTTATTCACGTTCTGTCCCCCTGGGCCACTACTCCGGGTAGTTGTGACTTCAATTTCTGATTTTAAAACATTGACACTTAAGCGTTCCACTAGAACTAAACTATTGTGATACCTTTATTTGTTTGTAAATAGTTTAATCAACTAGCTATAGCATCTCTAACTGACAGTTTCTCAAAACCACAGATTTGGGCTTACTTTTTTTCGATGACAGAAGCAATATGTTTCGCACTTCTGATAGCTCCCTCCATGTAACCGGGGAACTGCGATGCAGTTTCTGATCCAGCTATATAAAGTCCATTTTCAAAAAAAACACGCTTATAGATTGGATTGCCGTTTTGTTGATGAGGTAGTAAGTCTTCATCATAAGCATGGTATGTTAGAGAATCATCACGCCATACTTTTTCTTCATACTCTTCATAAGTGTCAACGATGCTGCCATAGTATTTTCGTAATTGAGTGAGTATTAGCTCTAGTCTTTCCGATTTCGTTAATCCGTGATAAGATCCATTCAAAAATCCTTTTATAGCAAACTGCTGATTTTCAAAATCTGAATGGTCATACATTTCTGGAATGGGACCGACGTTACTAAATATGGTTCCTGAAGTGTTTTTTTCTAGCCAAAATGGTTTTGAGTAATGCAAGCCAATTTTTATCGACTCACCCATCCAAGTGTGTGTGGTCTGCATGACTTTTTGGAGTGATTCTGGAAGACTGGGCTCAAAAGAGATGGTCTTTGAAAGCAGATATGGTGGTAGGGTTGAAACCACTTTCTTGCCTAAGAATTGACTTGATGTGGTCTTTAGATTCCATTGACCCTCACTTTTCTTGATTGAAATTACCCGCTCATTTAAAATCAAGGTTGCATTATGACCCAATTCTTGTTTCAATCTTGTGATTAGTGTGCCGGTTCCTCCCTTTATTCTATAGCTGGCATCATCGTCATTTCTTGGTAATTGTACCAGTTGTGGTGGACTGGTGGACAATGGTTCATAGATCGCGTGATCTCCCAATCTCTGCTCAAAAACCTCTATGTCTAGCGAATGAAGGAGTTGATTTAGTTCTGTGTGTTTTTTCCCAAACCAAGTGGCTCCCATCTCTATAGGAGCATTTCCTCCTTTTCGTACGGTCTTTATTCGACCACCAATTTCAGCTCTTGCTTCTACAATAAGAATAGAAATGTTCGAGTCTCTTAGTAGGTATCCTAGTGTCAAACCTGTAAGACCAGCACCTACGATAATCAAATCAAAGTTTGACTCTTGCATATTTTTCTGCTGTCTTAAATGCGGCTCTGGTACGTATACAATTGGTAATATCTACCCTTCTTATCTATTAGCTCATCATGAGTGCCTCGTTCCACAATTTGTCCTTCTTCGATAACGAGTATTTGATCTGCCTTTTTGATGGTACTTAGTCTATGTGCTATCACAAATGTGGTTCGATCTTTCATTAGATCGTCAAGGCTTTTTTGAATAAAGGTCTCACTTTCTGTATCAAGATTTGAAGTGGCCTCATCCAAGATGATGATTTTTGGATTAGCAAGTAATGCCCTAGCGATGGAAATACGCTGCTTTTGCCCACCAGACAATTTCACTCCTCTTTCACCAATCACGGTGTTTA
>JABSPG010000431.1 GCA_013214445.1 Ekhidna sp.
AGATCTTAGCCGCCCGCTCAGCGAATTTTCTGGGGGGTGGCGCATGCGTGTGATGCTAGCAAAGTTGCTGCTGGAGAAGCCCAGCCTACTGATGCTGGATGAACCTACGAACCACTTAGACCTACCATCCATCCAGTGGATTGAAAACTACCTGCAGTCTTACGAGGGAGCATACATCATCGTCTCACACGACAGGGAGTTTCTAAATCGTACGGTCAACAAGATCGTGGAGGTAAGTCAGGCCGACCTACATGTGTATTCGGGAAACTACGATTTCTACGAAGAGGAAAAAGCCCTACGCAATGAGCTGCAGCAAAACGCTTTTGAAAATCAGCAGAAGAAAATCAAGGAAGCCGAACGGTTTATTGAGCGATTTAAAGCAAAGGCTACCAAAGCCTCGCAGGCTCAGTCTAAAATGAAAATGCTGGAAAAAATGGAGCGGGTAGAAGAGGTGGTGGATGAAAATATGAAAGTGAATTTTCGTTTCAATTTCAAAACCAAGTCCGGAAGGCACGTCAAACGATTGGAAAATATCTCCAAATCGTACGGCAGCCTCGATATTCTCAAGAATACATCCATTGGGATTGAGCGTGGAGACAAAATAGCCCTGATCGGTGCTAACGGAAAAGGGAAGTCTACCCTGCTTCGGATTGTAGCTGAGACGGAGCAATATGAAGGGAAAGTACAAACTGGTCACAACGTGCTGAACTCGTTTTATGCGCAGCATCAGCTAGAAAGCCTTGGTGTCCAAAATGATCTCTTGGAGGAACTGAAACAGGCCGGAACCGGAAAATCTGAGTTGGAGCTAAGAAGCGTATTGGGCTGTTTCCTATTTAGCAATGACGAGGTTTTCAAAAAAATCAAGGTGCTATCAGGAGGTGAAAAGTCCCGTGTAGCACTGGCAAAAACACTCATCTCTGAAGCTAACTTTCTGTTACTGGATGAGCCGACTAACCACCTGGACATGATGTCTGTGAGTATCCTGGTGCAGGCCTTGCAACAATATGAAGGCACCCTCCTACTCGTTTCTCACGACAGGCACTTCATCTCTCAGGTGGCCAATAAAATTTGGTACATTGAAAACCAGGAGGTGAAGGAATACCCTGGTACCTACCAAGAGTTTACCTGGTGGTGGGAGAAAAACAACAAAGGACAAGAGACCAGCAAAAAGGACGACAAGCCTACAGGGAAGAAGCAAAACACCAAAGTTCGATCCAACGCTGAAGAACAGCAGGGAGCTAAAGAACTCAAGCAGGTAGAGTCAGACATAGAAAAGATGGAGGCCGAAATCGCCGAGATGGAAAACCAACTTGCCGATCCTAAGATCTATGAAAACGCTGAGGAGTACGAAAAAGTGAATGGCATTTATGGCGATAAGAAAAAAGCGCTCGCATCCTTGATGGAAAAGTGGGAAGCACTCGCTTAGGATCCTTTAGAGTCGACATAAAGCTCGAGCTCTTCTCTTAATTGAACGGTCTGCTCTGCCGTTTTATGATAGAAGGCTTCTTTTGCTACAAAGAGGTAGCGATACCCAAAAATGATGTTTTTGAATTCATTCATAGTCAAAAACTGGTCATCAATCGTCTTATTTGAAGTAAATCGAACATTTTCCACATAAAATGGCCGGATGAAATCCCTCACTTGTTCATCAATTGCTTCATCGTATTCATTGACTCCTTTATAATACTGTTCATATAAATCTACAATCTTGTTGCGCAATTGAAAGTCTGTTATGATATCGATATTTCCGGAGGCTTTTAGCGACTCATACGTTGTGCTTTGTGGCGAAAAGGGTGGATTGTATTGAATCGAAAACATGTGATTCTTAAGTACCTCCCCATCCTCTAAAGACCTTCCTACACTGGCATTGCTCAGTTCCACCAAAGCTTCGGCAATGAATGAATTGACCTTGCCTAAGGTATCCAATACGGCCTCATCTTTCTTCAGATCTGCAATCAAAGCATGCACGTACTCTCGTTCTTGTTTGCGGTTGCTTTTGGCTTCTCGGTAGCCCTCTAGATAGAAAGCTACAGTGATTCCCAGTATCACTACCAGAAGGTTAGCAAGGTGATCCAACCAATTGATCTTCTTCATCTGCAATCATTTTAATGACTAATAGGCCACTCCAATCTAATGAGATATGAGCACAACAAATAATTTCAAGTCTCGAAGAATTACTCGCCAAGTGGCAAATGAGAAGGAAAATAATCATAATTCACACGTACAAACCATAGACTAGCAGGCGTTAACTTAGTAGCTTGATTGGTCGTTTGAAAAAACGGTGATTATATATTCCTTAAGATTATAGTTATGGCAAAAAGGCTCACATCTTTGTTATTCATTTTTCTGGGATTGATTTTGGTACAGTGTTCCAGTGTGCCACTCAGTGGACGCTCGCAGCTATCGCTAGTGGGAAACAACAGGGTTTTTCCGATGAGTTTTGATCAGTACGAGCAAGTAAAGAAAGAAAGCAAGCTCGTAACCGGGACAGATGATGCTCGGATGGTGAAGCGAGTGGGTACCCGAATCCAGCGGGCTGTAGAACAGTACTTTGCTGAACAAGGTGAAGCTAGATACCTGGATGACTATCAGTGGGAGTTTAATCTGATAGAAGAAGATATTGTAAATGCCTGGTGCATGCCGGGAGGGAAAGTGGCCTTTTACACCGGTATTCTTCCAGTTTGTAAAGACGAGCTGGGTGTGGCGGTAGTCATGGGACATGAGGTAGCCCATGCTATTGCCAATCATGGCCGAGAACGAATCAGCCAGCAATATGCAGCTTCTACCGGTCTGTCCGTAGCTAGTATTTTACTGACGGGCACCTCAGGGCCTTCGATATCATCCGAGCTGATCATGCAAGCAGCAGGGGCTGGAACCTCACTGGGCATCCTCGCATTCTCCAGAAAGCACGAATCGGAGGCTGACAAACTAGGCCTGTATTTCATGGCAATGGCGGGTTACAATCCCGAGGAGGCGCCCAAGTTTTGGGAGCGGATGGCAGCCCAGAGCGGTGGCGAATCACCGCCTGAATTTACCTCTACCCACCCCTCCCACTCAACGCGAATTTCGGACCTGAACCAAAATATGCCAAAGGCCATGGAGTACTACCGAGCCAGTAAGTGAAAAACATAAACACCTTAACTTTATCGAGTGTATAAAAGGTATATGGTGCACTAGTGCACTATATACGGATGTTACATGCAATTTCTTCGATGCGTAAATTCTCAACTTTTTTCACTGAACTTCTGAACCTTATACTTCTGGGCTCTCTATTACTATCATGTGAACAACAGAAACGGGAGAACTTCGAATCCTATCACCCGAACGGAGCTATTGAGTGGACGGGAACTCTTGTCAACGGCAAGAAATCCGGTGAATGGACATTGCGTGATTCATTAGGAAAAATGGACCGAACTCAGAGATATGAGAATGACACCTGTGTATATCGTGAACTCTATCACAAAGGCTGGGTTATGACGAACGAACAAATGAAGGGTGAAGACATTAAAAATGGAGAAACGATTGTTTTCTATGAAGACGGAACCATAGCATCCAAGACCAACTATATCATGAATTACCAATACGGTCAACAAATCGTTTACTTTCCGGATGGTCAACTTGATAGGAAATACTTTCAAGATTCAACAACCATGAGAGATTTCGAACAGTACC
Organism: Ekhidna sp.; assembly: GCA_013214445.1. Taxonomy (GTDB): domain Bacteria; phylum Bacteroidota; class Bacteroidia; order Cytophagales; family Cyclobacteriaceae; genus Ekhidna. The sequence goes on from JABSPG010000431.1 coordinate 3,673, forward strand.
ATCCGAACGGGAACATTTTCGTACGCTCAGAGGATACCGATAACGGAGTTGTTCACTTTCATGATAGCCTAGGCAACCCAACATTTGACATCAAGTATTTGAACATGATGGTTGAAGACACTCTCAAAATCCATCAGCAACAAAACAAAAGCATGTAACAGTCGCTAGCACGAATGCGCCAAACTGCCTCTTGCTGGCTTCTGTGGGAACTTCACCATGAATCTCATATAATTGTATTCCATTAAAAAAGTGCAATTTTATTGTTGACTCCTCAGGTAGAAGAGATTACGCGAA
>JABSPG010000432.1 GCA_013214445.1 Ekhidna sp.
TGTGATTACTGGTAAGTTCTTCGGCCTTAGCACCAATTGCGACAAATTTCTGTATCGGATGGGTACTTCGCTTTGCATCGGGATGCTTCACCATCTCATTCACAAACCAACCTGCGTACGAAGACTTTGAATTTTCTTCGAAGCTGGCCTTTGCTTTCTTGCCTTTTTTATAAATGTTAAGAAATGCATCTGACACAATAGTTCCACTCGGACCCACCGCCTCTAGAAGAGCCTCTATTACCGTTTTTGCACCACCATCTACCTTTCCTATAGACTTCATAGAGATTTTTAAATGCAAAATATCACCCGAAACTATTCCTGCTTTTTTCAGGTCAGCGACAAGCTGTTCCTTACTTATTAGATTTTGCATTTATTCGATTGAGTTTTTCCAATACATTCAAAGCTCTCTTTTCCATAGGTGGCCCTACGAGCTTATCATCAAGCAACGTTACCGCTGAGCCCTTGGCCTTACTTTCCTTCACAGCTTCTAATACTCTGCGAGCTTCCCTAACTTCTTCATCAGAAGGAGCAAATACCTGATTTGCAATTGGTAACTGAGTAGGATGTATGATCAGGCTTCCAGAAAACCCAAGCTCTCTTGCCTTTTCAGCTTCATTCCTGAATCCCTCTAAATTCTGAACATCCAAATATGGAGTATCTAGTACATCCAGGTGTGCCGCCCTAGCCGCCATCACAATCAAAGACCGTGGCACGATCAAACTTGCGCCATGTTCCTTGTGTAATCCATCTAAGTCGGTCAAATAGTCTTCTCCCCCCAGAACCAAGCAATTCACTCGCGAAGATGCCTTTGCTATTTTAAATGCATTTAGTACTGCACTTCCAGTCTCAATCAATGGACAAAGTTTGATACTCCCAGGCTCCAGATCTTTCTTGTATTCAAACTGCGTTAGAAGCTTATCGTAGAAAATCACATCTTTATCACTCTCGATCTTTGTTGGAATGATCCCTGTGATATTTTGTTGCACAGCCACTTCAAGGTCTAAAAGCAAAAACCCGGAATCGAGTGGATTTACCCGCACATAGACAGGCTGCTTGAACACATCTCGCTTAACATATTTATCAAGGTTCTCCCTGGCTTCAGATTTATAGGCCGGTGGAACCGCATCCTCTAAGTCGAGTATTAGAGCATCAGCATCAAAATCAACCGCCCTGTCAAGGTACTTGGTATGATATGCAGGCACAAAAATCATTGATCGTAGGCTGCTACTATTGACCTGTTTCATTTTCTTAAAATTTTCTTGGCTTTGATAACTTTTGGTGGACTGACAATTGTCCCATTGACATTGGAATAGGACAATGACTCCTCAAAATTATTAGAAATCTCCTGTATACGTGTTGCCCATTCGACTTCTTCTGATGTAGGAGCAAAAACTTTGTTGATAATCTCGATCTGCGATGGATGAATGGACATTTTTCGTTGGTATCCCATTGACCTCAATGACCAGCATTCTTTTTCAAAACTTTCTAAGTCATCAAACTCTAATGAAATGGTGGCAACTGGTTCCTTTTCACACGCATTTACCCGAAGAAAAAAATCCAGCATAACCCCATCTTTTAGTGTCTTAAGATTAGCATTCAAAAATGGAATTGGTGCCAAAAGATCTTCGATACCCAGTGCAGCTGAAGACACAAAGTCAAAATCCAGGTACGTTTCCATAGATCTCAGCGCTTGGAATGACTCGATAAGAATCATGCATTCATCAAGAGCAGCCTCCGCTCCCAGCAACTCCAATGTTCTAGGATCATCTACTTTTGGCAGTATAAGCCTCTGAAGGTCGAGCTCTTTGACTAGGAGCATATCCCGTTCAAATTCTTCTCTGTTCTCGAAAGCATTAATCCTTACATAACTTGTCTTAAGCCTTTGACTATTTTCCTCAGCAAGTGCAAGGAGGTTCGTGCGAGCTTGCTCCTTCATAGAGGAACTAACTGAGTCTTCCAGGTCGAAAATCAGGACGGAAGGTAGTGAGTTTATCTTCCTGAGATAAGACTCCTTATCTGCTGGAATGAAATGTAAGCTTTTAGAGTCCATTTTTTTTCACCAGAACTTTCCGCTCAAAAGTGAGTATCATCTCCTTGTGCTGGTTATACACTTTGGATAAAACGTGCACAACTCCCCTATCATTTTTCGTTTTCGATTCCTTCTTATCGAGAATTGTTGTCACTACTGAAATTGTATCCTGAAGATGCACTGGTCCCAAGTGCTTTACTGACAAATATTCCAGATTTGCAATCGCCTTTCCACTAACACTAGAAACAGTTAAGCCAACTGCAAGCGAGAACACTAGTGTGCCCACAACTAAGACTTTGCCATGCTGATTGTTCTTTGCGTATTCAAAATCGATATGAACCGGATGATGATTCATTGTAAGGAGTGAAAATAGATTGTTATCTGACTCTGTGATGGTTTTCGATAAAGGATGTTGAATCTCTCCTCCCACCTCAAAATCTTCAAAATAGTATCCGAATTCTTGTTCTTTCATAGTTAAATATAGAGCAGCTTAAAACATAAAAGTGCGGTAAATGGAAGTATTACAGCTAAGAAAAATAATTGAAGCGTTTTTCTGATCTTGATCCCTGAAGTATGTAGTAATGTAATAATGAAACTAATAGTTAAAACTGCGTTTACACCAGTAAGTATTATAACAGTACTCATAAAATCATTAAGTACATAATATGTAATGAAAATGGTGGCCAACCTTGCTGATACTGCGACGATATTGTAGTATAGAGATAACTCCTGCTTTTGGAGCACCGACGTAATGCTATGCATTGAACTGGAGGTCAAAGTCAATGAAATCCAGATTGCAATTATTTCCGAAATTTTCCCTGAAATCTCCCAGTCCTCTCCCAAAATGAGCACGAAAAGACTCTCACCGAATAAGAAGAGAGGAATGAAGAAAACGTTACCCAAGCCGAGTAAAACTTTAAGATTTTTGAAAACAAAATCGCCAATTGATCCTTCTTTTAGGTTCACTTCTGAAGCACGCTGAAAGAAAGCTTGTCCATAAGAAGCTCCTATTAAACTCATCGGCATAATGAGAAGCTTGAAGGATTGAAAATAGTAGCCAGACTCAGCCTCGGAAAAAAGGAAAGGAAAAAGTATCGCTGGTATATAAAGAGATAGCGTATTGATAAGAGTACTTGGTGCACTGAAAAAAGGAAATTTCTTATAATCCGCTATTGTGGCCCTCAATAAAGATCTCGTCAAGGAAGGTATCAATCTACCTAGATGTTTGAAATATTTAAGCTCCCCGTAAAACAAGTAGAAACATTGCAATGCTGTTCCAACAACTACCGCTAGAATAAGACCATTAATGGAACCCACATAGAAGAAACCTATCGACAATGCAGCTGTAGAGAGTCCCTTGATCACGCGAGATTTGGAAATTCTTCCAAACTGTTTCTTCCTGGTGTACAGAGAAATGGACTGCTGAATGACCCCAAAAAGAATGAATAGTAGCGGAAACCAGTAAAAATATGAGTACTCCGACTTTAGCTCAACAAATCCAACTGAAAATGGAAATAAGACTACTAGTGCAAGTGAGCAAAAAGCAGCCGCAGATAAAAGACCAAGAACCATTAATAGGTCAAAGTCTTCATCTTTTGGAGCAATAATTACAGCCTGGTCCAATTTTAAAGTAGACAAAATAGCTAGGATAGCAACTAGTCCTGAAAAGAAACCGAAAATACCAAAATCTTCAGGAGAGTATAAGCGTGCTAGAAGTGGTGCGATGATTAGACCAATTAACTGGGCTAACCCATTTCCAGTGAGCAGAATTAGAATAGAAGAAAAAAAAGACTTCTCCTTGAAGAGTTTTCTAAGCTTTTCCAATAATCTCTGAAACATGTTTCATATGTTCATCACTGAGCTCTGGAAACATTGGGATTGAAAGTATTTTACTTGCATAACCAGTGGCCACAGGGAAATCTTCTTTCTTAT
>JABSPG010000433.1 GCA_013214445.1 Ekhidna sp.
ACTCCCCCAAAAACCGCAGACACCATTCCCATCATGATTGCAATGACTGGATGCACCCCCAGGTCCAGTGCTTTTTCTAACCCTAGTACCGTAAAGACCGCAATTCCGACAGTATCAAACATGAAGAACGTTCGTCTTAGTCGTAAGACGACCTTTCCAAATAGTAAACTTATGAGTATACCAAAGCCTATCATGGTGAGGTACATGAGGTCATTCATCCAACCTACGGGAGTACTTCCCAAGAGAACGTCGCGCACAGTTCCGCCACCTATTGCGGTTATCAGACCAACTGCAGCGATCCCAAAGAAATCGAGTTTCTTATCTCTGCCAGCAAGTGCGCCGGAAATCGCAAATACCATTGTTCCCAGAATATCGATGAAATAAAGTATCGTCACACGGCTAAAGTAATGATGTCAATAGACACTCTGACTGTAGAATCGAAGTATTAGCTCTGTAGCTGCAGGTTGAATAAAAAATGTCTAGTATCTTGATTGCTGTTCGAGAAACAAATGATTTTAAAAAGGTCAGATCTTACGCAGCGTATACATAAGGAATCGCTATTGGCGCAGATTCAATCTGACACCAATAATTTTGATTTATTGCTAACCTGGAGTTTAGAGTCTGATCAGCCAGTTGGGTGGAGGTCTGCCTGGTTACTTAGGCAGATACTCAAAGTCAAAGATTCACGGTTGTCAGGAAAAATTGCTGTAATGCTTTCAAGGTTTCAGACCTTTAATGAAAGTCAGAAACGCGAATGGTTGAAAGCATTGCTTAATCAAGAACTCACTGATGAGGAGGAAGGAGTTCTCTTTGATTTTTGCATGTCAGAGTGGCAAAAAATCAGTAATCATCCAGCATTGAGGGCATCTGCAATTCAGGTAATCTTTAAGATCTTGACAGCCTACCCTGAATTGAAAGATGAATTGACCCATGTAATGACCCCAGAATATACGGAATCACTGAGTCCTGGAATTCAAAAAGGCGTGCTGAAGTCTTGGAATAAAATCTCAAAGTAGTGGTTCAAATCAAACCAACACTTCCTCACGCTTTTCTTTTAATTCAAATTTCCTAGCATCCAAAAGCAGTTCGCCTGCGATAGTTGCTAGTCTTTGGAAGCTACTGTGATAGGCGTCCATTCCGGTACTCAGTTCACTTGAAGAAGCCGCAATTTCCTCCGCTCCGGCGGCAGTCTCTTCGGAGATCACTACGACTGATTCAATCTTGCTCAAAAACTCACCAATGGATTTGCGCTGAGTTCCTACTGCACTGACGATACCTTCTGAATCTACTAAGGTATTTTGTGAAGCACGGGCTATCTCTTTGAAGACTTCAGATGATCGTTTACTGGCCTCTTCTCCATTCTTAACGTTTTCATGCATAGCGGTGATGTCTCTGGCAGCTTTTTTGGTGTCTTCCTGAACGCTGTGAACCAGTTCTTCAATCTCACTCGCAGATTCTTTAGAATTTTCAGCCAGTTTTTTTATTTCATCAGCTACTACAGCAAATCCCCGGCCTGCATCTCCGGCCTGAGCGGCCTCAATTGCTGCATTTAATGCCAATAAATTGGTTTGAGATGCGATCTCTGTAATGACACCAAGCACACGGGTGATCTCTTCCGATCGCTGGGTTAAAATATCTATGGACTCTCTCGTCTGATTGGAGTATTTGAAAATGGCATCCATGCTGTTTTCCATTTCTACCGCCATTTCTTTACCAAGTTCGCTCTTGGTAGCTCCCATCTTTGCATTGGAGTTAATGGAGTTTGCTTTTTGTTCCATCTGATCGTATGACTGCTCTGTCTCATGTACCAGATTCGAAATTTCATCCATTTTGGACACTTGGCTCTGGGCCCCAACACTGACATCTGATATTGCAGTTGAAATTTCCGTGGCTGTTGTTTTCATTTCATCGCCTACAGTTAGCATTTCGGACGAAGAATCGGATAACTCTTGAATTCCTTCTGAAATGTTGGTTAAAAGGTGGCTAAGCTGATTCAAAGAAGTATTTAGGTTGATAGATAAGGTTTGGATGTCGCCCTGAGCATCTTTTTCATATCTAAGGGACAGGTTACCTAGCGCCAATTCGCTTATAATTCCATTGATATCCATCAATGGACCGGCTATGGATTCAAGGAGTTCATTGACTGCAATACTTAGTTCACGCCAACGTCCTTGTTTATCCCCTAGATCAATTCGAGTATTCAGATTGCCTAATTCCGTGGCTTCAGAGATGGCTTCATTGAGTTCGGCTTGCACCATTTGCACGTTTTCACGCATGGTTAGCAAAGCCTGCCCCAGTATATCCTCTTCACTTAAGGGCTGAAAGCTAGTATCATCGCCACCACTGCCAATTTGTTTTGCAAACTGGGATGCTCTTAGTTGGCTTTCAATCAATCTATCCAGTGAATGGTGAATATCACCTAATTCGTCCGTCCGGTTGGAATGGAATAAGTTTGGACTTGATCCCCTTGCCATTTGCTCCAAGATAGTTTTAATGCCCTTTAGAGGGCTTACCACACTATTCTTTAGCGAGTAATATAGAATGAGTACGAGTACGATCACCGCCAGAATACATCCAAGGAGCAATGTGTTTCGAAGTGAAGCAATTTGATCTTCAATGAACTCATTGCTAGAAACTGAACAAACGACATACATGTCATAGTCAGGATTGTAATCAAAGAAATGATAGAAGTCCTCATCTGTGCTATTGTCCTCCGCTTTGTCAATCACAAAGCTAGATTTGGCATCTTGAAATTTTTGAAAGAGTGAATCATCCTTCATGGAGTATCCTACCTTATCAGGGTGTATAATGACTTCCCCATTACCATTGACTAGGTACGGGAAGCCATTTTCAAACAAAGTCATTTTGGAAAGTGCTTCAGCTAGGTAGTCAATGTCTTTTTCTTTAACCCCAACGTATAGAATACCTTCTATCTCTCCATTGACATAGATGGGTTCATATGCGGTTACATACCAGTCATCTACAACAAAAGCTCGGCCTCTGAAGGTATCACCATTCAGAATGGTTTCTATTACGGGACTTTCCATCGGGATGAAGGTGCCGACGGCTCGCTCCCCGTTCAGCTTTAGTACATTGGTGCTAACACGTAGAAAACCCTGATCTATTTTGTGAAAGATGGTAGCGGTCTGGCCAGTCACTTCCTGAATTTTGTCAACAATGGTGAAGTCCTGGTGTACGGGAGTTGATCCCAACACCCATTTTGATAGCTCGAACGGATGAACCTCTTTAGTGATCTGATTGACACAATCGAATATGATAGACTCATCAGCTACTTCCAGTTGACCGTAACTATTGAAAACGAAACGAGCTGATTCCAGCGAAGTACTCACTTGTAATTGTTTCTCCTTCAACTGCAATTTTAGGAGACTCATAATATCCTCCAGTTGGCTATTGATGCGTTCTGTGTTCTGACTCACAATTTGATCCTTTTGCCAGAAGTAAATAGTGAAGGTGAGAGTCGTAAGAAGGATCAGGAGACTAAATCCGCTGAGCAACATGTACTTACTTAGAATGCTGCTTTTATATGAGTATAGTTGGTTAAGAAATGTCTTGGCTAGTTTTAGGTTTTTCATGATGTAGTTTGGTGGGGTGTGAGTCAAACAAAAAACCTAGACATTTGTTTAAGCCGATCTTCTGTTTGTTCGGGGAAGTCAAATTATTGTACTTATTTGCTAAATTGGTATATTTATGCTAAAATAGTATAGTTCATTAATTACTCATCCAATGACTGCTACCAGCTGCCCTAAATGCGAAAGTGAAAATCTTGTAAAAAGTGGTGTTGTAAAGGGCAGACAAAGATTTAAGTGTAAGAATTGTGGATACTATTTCACTGTGCAAAAGCTTGGAAAACAAGTCGATAACTACTTAGTAATAAAAGCCTTGCAGCTATACATAGAAGGTGTTAGCTATCGCGAAATCGAAAGATTATTAGGTGTGAG
>JABSPG010000434.1 GCA_013214445.1 Ekhidna sp.
GCTCCATCCGGCTGCACATGGGCCACAGCGCAATCAAGCCCCACTGCGGGTTTGTTGTTATTAGGCTCAAATACCCAATCCCAATTGTATTCACCAGTATTTGAATTTTCAAAAATAAATGGCTCAGCAGGTGCGGGATCAATTGGAACAGCATTTATCGCAATACCAAACTCAATCTCCGGTCTACCTGTATTCTCATTTAAAATACTTGTTTGGCTTGAGGCAAGCGAGGGATTCGCTGTAAAATTGAAATTGTAATTCTGATTTGTCACCTCAACGCTACTATTTGGATCATTGGGTGGAAAGTCTTGAAACTGATTCCCATAATTATGATTCGGAATACCACTTCCCCTTACAGTTCTCGACGATCCGCTTAATGACTCAGTATAGTCCAATGTACCTGCTTCATTATCGCAAGCATCTCTATCCGTATAAACTTCATAATTACAGGTGACAGCTTCCTGTACATTGACGGTAAACTCATCATTTGCTGTACCTCCATTACCATCATCTGCTGTGACAGTGATTGAAGCATTTCCAACACCTTCCTCGCTGATGGTTAGCATATTACCACTGACAGTCGTTCCTACCACGTTTGGAGCACTGCTAGCCGCAATAAAACTAAGGTTGTCATTATCCGCATCTGTAAACACATCACCAAGTTCAATCGTAATTGATTCAAAGCCTACAGTTTGGACTTGATCTTGCAAGGGGTTTAATAATTCTGGACTTGCATTGACTTCCGCTATCTCCTCTTCATCACTCCCACAGGAAATAATAAAAAGCAAATAGCAAATAGCGAGTAATAAGAAAAAATTAGATTTAAGTAATTTCATAACGTAATAGTATTGTATCATATCTTCAAAGTAATAGACGGGGAAATAGCAGGATACCCTCAGCGACGATAAGAAAACGAGTCTCGCGCCTTAATTTACTTCCTTAAAAAAGGAATTTTAGATTTCGCTTTTAACGGGAAACAAGGGAACTTTGAGTATCAGTTGATGTGAAAATCAGCATTTAGCACCCTACATCTTCACCATTTTTCCATTTGGTAATTGCTAGGGATATGAAGTCAGCAACTTTTGTGTCACCAATTTTTGTAGACTTCTTAAACCGGACGCATCCCTTTCCACAATCAATACCTTTTAGTAATTCTCCACTGGGGTCTACTTTGTTGATATCTCCCAGATACAAGGCGACATAATTCTTCTGCGCATTAAGGTGAAACAAAGTCCCTTCATCATCCGAGTAGCCCAACATCTTATAGGAAATGCTTTCGGACAACTCCCCAGAACCCAGAAGAATGGAACGAATCTCCAAAAGCAATTCCTTTCTCCAGTCCTTTTCCAAAGCACTCAAATAGTCTTCCGGTTTCTCTACATCGTACTGCATCACATATTACGCCTGTATTGGCCACCCACCTCAAACATCGCATGTGTAATCTGGCCTAGCGAGCAATACTTTGAAGCCTCCATCAAAGTTTCGAACGTATTTGAATTTTCCAACGCAGTTTCCTGAAGCTTCTTCAACATTTCTTCCGCCCTATCCGAATTTCCATTGTGAAGGTCATTGAGGTTTGAGATCTGTTGCTCTTTTTCATCCTTCGTTGCTCGTATCACCTCGTCAGGAATGACCGTAGGTGAACCTTTGGAAGATAGGAAAGTATTTACACCAATGATGGGCAGTTCTCCAGTATGTTTCTTGGTCTCATAATAAAGCGACTCTTCCTGAATCTTGCCTCTTTGATACATGCTCTCCATAGCACCAAGCACTCCACCTCTTTCAGTAATTCGATCAAACTCCATCATCACCGCTTCCTCTACTAGGTCTGTCAACTCCTCCGTGATAAATGAGCCTTGCATCGGATTCTCGTTTTTCGCCAAACCCAGTTCATTATTAATGATCAATTGGATAGCCATTGCTCGCCTCACAGAATCTTCTGTGGGGGTAGTGATTGCTTCGTCATAAGCATTGGTATGCAGTGAATTACAATTATCATAAATCGCGTAAAGCGCCTGCAAAGTGGTTCTGATATCATTGAAATCAATCTCTTGAGCATGTAACGAACGCCCTGAAGTCTGAATATGATATTTTAACTTCTGAGCTCTCTCATTTGCCCCATATTTCAATTTCATAGCCTTTGACCAAATTCTACGAGCAACTCTGCCGATCACTGCGTATTCGGCATCTACTCCATTTGAAAAGAAGAAGGACAGGTTTGGAGCAAAGGCATTGATGTCCATCCCTCGCGACAGATAATATTCAACGAAAGTGAACCCATTAGCTAACGTGAATGCCAATTGTGTGATTGGATTGGCACCCGCTTCCGCGATATGATAACCAGATATTGAGACTGAATAGAAATTCCTTACATTCTGATCAATGAAATACTGCTGTACATCTCCCATCAACCTCAGCGAAAATTCTGTTGAGAAAATGCAAGTGTTCTGCGCTTGATCTTCCTTCAAGATATCTGCTTGTACTGTTCCTCTAACCGAAGACAATGCCTTGGCCTTCAGTTCTGCATAGACAGTCGAAGGAAGAACCTGATCTCCTGTAACTCCAAGCAGCATCAGTCCAAGCCCGTCATTCCCCTCTGGTAAATCTCCATGATAGGTAGGTCTGACAACATCTTTGTTTTGGTAAATACTTGCGATCTTGGACTCAACCTCCTTTTCCAATCCATTTTCCTTGATGTATTTCTCGCATTGCTGATCAATTGCTGCATTCATAAAAAAGGCGCAGATCGTAGCTGCAGGACCATTTATCGTCATAGAAACGGAAGTGGTGGGATCACAAAGATCGAATCCGGAGTACAGTTTCTTTGCATCATCAAGACAGCAGATACTTACACCCGAATTTCCAATTTTCCCGTAAATATCTGGTCGATAATCAGGATCTTCCCCATAAAGCGTAACCGAATCAAATGCAGTAGACAGTCGTGCCGCAGGCAATCCTTTAGACACATAGTGAAATCTTTTGTTAGTCCTTTCTGGACCACCCTCCCCTGCAAACATCCGCGTTGGATCTTCTCCTTTGCGTTTGAACGGAAAAACACCGGCTGTGAAGGGGAATTCTCCAGGAACATTTTCCTGCAAGCTCCAATGCAAAATATCACCCCAACCTTCATATCGTGGTAAGGATACCTTAGGAACTTTCGTATGTGAAAGCGTCTCAGTAGTGGTTTCAACTCTTATTTCTTTGCCACGCACTTCATAAGAGTACTCCTCTCCCTGATAATTAGCTTTCTTACCATCCCACTCTTCAATAATTTTCAAATTGTGAGGATCTAAATCGAGCTTCAGTTCCTCTTTAGCTACTTCAATAGCTGCTAGCGCCTCTTTTTTGTCCTTGAGGACATCAGCAGATTTATCTAAGCTGTATAGTTTTTGAGCAACCTCTTTCTGTTGAACTGCTTTTTCATTGTAACCTCTAATGGTCTCCGAGATCTCCGAAAGATATCGCGTCCTCTTGGGAGGAATGATGAAGACCTTTTCACTCATCTCCTCGGTGCTAGCAAACGAAGATTTCAAATCGGCACCCGTCTTTTCAGCAATCAGATTCATCAATGACAAGTACAACTGGTTCATGCCCGGATCATTGAATTGTGAAGCTATTGTCCCGAAGACAGGTAGATCTTCCGGTTTCGCATCCCACAGCTGATGATTTCGTTGATACTGTTTTTTCACATCTCTCAACGCATCAAGGGCTCCTCTCTTATCAAACTTGTTAAGTGCAATAATGTCGGCAAAATCCAGCATATCGATCTTTTCAAGTTGCGTCGCAGCTCCATATTCAGGAGTCATGACGTATAGCGAAGCGTCAGAGTGATCCGTTATTTCTGTATCGGATTGGCCAATCCCCGAAGTTTCCAAAATAATGAGATCAAAACCAGCAGCTTTAACCACATCTATCGCATCTTGTACGTATCGCGATAGTGCCAGATTAGACTGACGTG
>JABSPG010000435.1 GCA_013214445.1 Ekhidna sp.
TCTGTATTACATACTGATTACATCTTGTTAGTATCTATTAAGATACTTCATCTCTTAGGTTTTTTATCTCCAGTTTTGCTGCTTACTGGTTTGTCCTATGCCTGGATTAAAAGTATTTGTGGGATCCAGAGTTTGATAAAATTTTTCCAAAGTTGGTTTAGCCACATATTCATGCCCTACATTATGTTCTGCAGGATATTCAGCACCTCTGGCATCAAATATCTTCAGCAATTTTTCTTTCAAGGCTTTCTCGTCAACCCCCTTTTTGACGATATAGTTTTGATGGAATACATGACAAAATAAGTGCCCGTAGTGAAGTTTGACTTCCAACAGATCATCGATTTCAGGAGGCAACTTTTCGAACCAATCCTTTTCATTTCTAGGAAATGCAACATCTATCGACATCATGGAACCCACCTTTTTTTCATGAATAGCATGATATCGACCAATGGCACTTCCGGCAACAAATCGGTGCAAGAGGGCTTTCGCTCCTTCTTTATCGGTACACTCGAAGAAGTCTCCCTCCCTTTCTTGAAAGTACTCCTTGAAATATACTCGGGTTTCTTCAATAGCCTCATCAGCCGTTTCAATCACCCAGTGATGCTCATATAGATCACGATATTGCTCCATTCTGCGCGGTAGATGGTTTGGCCAGAAATTACTCAAAAACTGCATCAATCGATCCGAAAATTTATCGGGCATAAATTTGACTCTGCTTGCGATCAGATCGACTTTACGCTTGATTGCAAATAATTTAGGAATGTAGCCAGTACCTAATTTATGGATCACGATAAAGTTGTCCTTGCTATATTTTTTGGTCGCATCGTAGCAAGCGCGATGCAAATAATCACCAGTGGTGGGTAGATGCTTAAACTTGGACAAGATATCTCGGCGAAGTTCCCATAACACATCAGGGTCATTTGTTCCTACGTAAAACACTTTTTGACGTTTTGCAGCTGGATACGTGTCTACTCGAACCGCGAACACTGCTACCTTCCCTGCAGAACCCGATGCACCGTATAATCGCCTTTTATCTGCATTGAACCGAGCTGGCGTATCGGCATCTATATTTCTCACTCTTTGCTCGTATTCGTTATCTGATGCTAGTTTGTCAGGAAATTGAATCTGATCATCCGTATAGTCTTTGTTTTGTAGTCTGGTCAGCATCTCTTCTGGAGTTTCACCCAGATCAATACCTAGTTCATTTACCAATGTCAGTTCACTTTTTTCATTGACTTGAGCGTAGAGCGATAACTCTGTATAAGCTGGCCCCCTTTTGATGAGTGAGCCGCCTGAGTTATTACAAATTCCACCGATAATAGATGCACCGATGGATGTAGAGCCAATGACAGAATGTGGCTCTCTCCCGAAGGAAACTAGTTCGTTCTCCAGACTAAATAAAGTGCTCCCCGGTAAGCCAATAATCTGTTTTCCACCATCAATGATGTGGATGCTGTCTATACGCATGGTATTCACAATGACGATTGGCCGGTCATAGTTTTCACCATAGGGCGTGGAACCACCCGTCAAGCCAGTATTGGCTGCCTGCATGATTACCGCACAGCCTGAATCCACGCACACTTGTAGAATCTTCCAGGCCTCAAGCAAGTTGCCAGGACTGGCTACAGCCAAAGCCTGGCCTTCTCCATAGCGATATCCTTTACTGAAGTAGTACTTTCCTGACTCATCTGTCAGAACATGTTTATTCCCTGTAATCTCTTTTAGTTGCTCAATCAGCCTGTCTATATCCACTCCTTGCTCCATGTGTCCAATCGAATAATTAGGATCAAAATTCATCCAGCACACCTTTCTATGTGCTTCTTTTGATACGATATCCACTTGGAAATCAGGAAAAAGGGTGTTTCATCTTTTTCCCGTTCCAAGTAGGTTAGGTTGTAGTAGGATGTTAATCGTATGCTTTTCCTTCTAATACTAATTCCTTTTCTCCTGCAAGCACATCCTGAAATGAATGACTGTCCATGGGTTCGCTAAACATAGGGAAATCTTTAGCGATCGCATTGTCGTGCTCTTCAATACTTAGTCCCGCACAACAGTCTGTAAGTGTGATGACGTTGTAACCATTTTCATAGGCGGTTCTCATCGTTGATTCCACGCAGCAGTTGGTGAGAAAACCAGCTAAGGCCACATTTTTGATGCCTTTACTTCTTAAAATAAAGTCAAGATTAGTACTATGGAACCCACAAAGCCCTCTTTTTCCTTCAATGACAATATCACCTTGTTCTGGCGCAAGCGAATCTACAATTTTTGAGCCCCAGGTTGTTTTCTTAAATGCACCATTATCTACTACTCCCTTTAAAATACCATAAGGTGTGGAAGTAAGCTCCGCATAATTTTCGGCGAAAGAAATGGGAACATGGATAACTTGAACACCATTACTTCTTGCTGCTTTCGTAAGCACTTCAACATTCTGAAGCATGTTGGTTTTTTCCATTACCTCTTTTACACCATCATGAAAGATACCACCTTCAGAAGTGAAATCATTCTGAAATTCGATCAGTACAATTGCCGTTTCGCTCGTTTTCATGTTACTACTATTTAGATTAAATAATTTATTATTTCAGTCCTCGGTAGAGCCGCATCATATAAATATATTGAATAAATCAAATTTAGTTTTGAGAAGTTGTTAACTTATAGCACATTGTTCCCTCAAACAAGCACAATGTTCTCATCGTCTTGAAATGGTAAGATGAATACACTATTACCTGTTCCATTGATAGAGACCAGAAAACTGAACCAACTGGTAGAGCAAAAGCGCAGTTTCAATTTTAGAAGCTGCGAATTGAATATTTATGAAACCAGGAAAGTAGTGACTGATTTTCCGTTGAAGTTTAGAGGATTTACGGTTACATCCATGCTACGTGGAGAAAAGATCGCGCACATTCCAAAAGAAGGGAGCCTGGCATACAATCCTGGAAACTCGATCATCACTCCCTCCTACCAACGTATCGGGATTGATTTCCCAAAGGCGAGTTTAACAACTCCAACCCAATGCATTGCCCTCTCCATCGAAGACTCTTACGTTCGGACCCAGCTGGATTACTTCAACGAGGTGATGGGGGAAAAATATTTTGTGGAGGATTTGAATGTATTGCAAGATCCGACTTTGGTCAACAACAACGAAGAACTCGTTTCCATACTGGAGCGGATTTCTAAGTTGGTGAACCAGCCTGATCCTTACCGAAACCTTCAAATGCAGTTGTTGGCCAGTGAGTTGATTCTGTGTATCACCAAAATTAAAAATTTAAAGACGCTCTCGGAGGATGCGGAAAAAAACACCAATCAAAACGCTTTTGCAGGTGTCATTCAGTACATCAAGTCACACCTCAGCGAAGAGATAGAGATTGATGATTTGATCAAAGTGGCCGCGATGAGTAAATCTGCCTTTTATCGGGGGTTCTTGGAGGAATTGGGGATTTCGCCTTACCAACTGATCATTGAAGAACGTCTGAAAGTAGCGAAAAAAATGCTGGAAGAAGAGGGTGTGTCCATCAAGGAAACCGCATATGCGTTGGGGTTCTCTAGTGCGAATTACTTCACGAGAATTTTCAAAAAGAATGAAGGGATCACACCAAAAGAATATAGGAATTCGCGGTATTGAGGTGTTTTCTAGCTTCCGTTACACGGATAGCTATACCCTTCTCCCTTCAAATAAATCTGAAACTGCAAATACTCGTAAAGTTTGAACATGGAAACCAACGCCGAACTGGAAAATCAAATTTCTACCCTGAAAAACAAATAAAAGATCATAACAAAACCTATACTCCATATGCATACGTAGCATTCGCAAAAGTATTTTTTAATAGAAACTGTTGATGACTTTTTCGTGATTAGTGCATACGGAGTATAGCTTGGCGATATCTATGGTAAAATCAAGCCATTTCAACTTTTTTTAGTGCAATTCTATCCTGGTATGGCGTCCCTCGTTTTAC